>PMUK01000018.1 GCA_003166915.1 Candidatus Cybelea palsarum | reverse complement strand
GACTTTTGCAACAATATCTGCCAAAAGGCGACATCGCCCGGCTGCTTGAAATGAAATAGGCCGCCAACTGAGGGTGGCCCAGAGAAAAAAAGCCACCGTTGGTGACCGTGTCCAACGGCGGCTTTTTGGTACGCACTGCTCCAGAAGCAGCCATCGGAAGTTGGATCAGTGTGGTTAATAAATCGTTGATCTCCCCAGCGCCAACTAAGGCGGCCTACTTCAAGGAAGTATTGATCGACGTGAACTTGGTGTTGAGCTTGGTGCCGAGCCCGTTCACGACGGCAATGATGGCAAGCGAGATACCCGCTGCGATCAGGCCATACTCGATGGCCGTCGCGCCGGACTCGTCAGCTAGAAATGCTCTGATCGTTTTCATGCCGGTCTATAAGCCGCAGAAGGTATTAAACTCGATATAATTCGATCTCTGAAAGACGCCTATATCGGCGTTTTTTTGTCGTGGGGAGACTCTAAAGCGGTCCGCCACCATGTCGCCGCGCCGAGATATCCCACGCTGCGGCCACTGTGGATGTGGGGTTCTCTTCGCAGTCCACTTTGGAGCGCATAACGGACTTAGGTAAGACATCGCGTCATGTCCAAGTTGTGCCAAAGCCGGAAGTCGCATTCCATTCGATCACCTCGACAGGCCAAGCGGCGGCAGCAGAATGGTCAAGGCCGATTACCCGTGAATCAATTCCCGTATTCTTACGGTCTCCAAAGTTAACGACCGCAGCAAACCCTTGAGCTATGTTGGACGTCGAAGCGCCGACAAAGGAACAGGCTATGGATGCCGAGTCCAAATGTACCGCGTGCGATATCAAAAGAACGCTCATTCATGTCGTTCCGGCTCCTAATCGGCACGAAATGCGTTCGTTCGAATGCCCACAATGTAGAAGCGTCTTTAGGTTAGTGGTCAGACGCGAGCATCTGCACGAGCAGCGGTTCTCTGACAGAGGTTGACGCCCGTGGCTATCAATGAGCGCCGACTGGGCGCGCCTCGGGTTCAATTTGAACGGCCTCTGCGGGCCCAATTGATGGCTATCGACGGGACGTGGCGTCGGGACTGTCTCGTAGTTGACGTCTCCGAGACTGGCGCACGGATAGAGCTGACTGGCCCCGCTGCGGAGCTAATTGAATTCTTTCTCATGTTATGACATTCGGCAATCCGGTATTCCGCCGTTGCAGGAGAGAATGGGTCGATGGCACGTTGATAGGTGTCTCTTTTCACAAAAGTTCGATCGGAACAAAACCCTTGCAGCAGCTTAGGCGCGAAGCGGAATTAGTTTAGCGGACGCGCCAAGCATCTCGAAAATGCCGTGTGGTGTGGCGGGTTAGAGGCCGAATGATCCGCGCGGGGCTCCATGCCGCCGCTCCGCCGAGAAGCGCAATGAACTCGCGCCGCCGCATACCCGCTCCCACGGATCATAGTCCGGGCAGTTTAACCGTCCAAAAAACTCGACAGTTGGAAGACGTTGGGGGCCGATCAAGATAAGAAACTTGGGGGCAGCCAATGTCGCAGATGGGTCAAACTGAGACTTCGGCAGGCCGGTTCGGCATGTCCGGTCTACCCCCGATAGCCGACATCGTCAGGCTACACGCTCAGGTCCGTTCAGTGCCGATTTTGTTGCAAAAGTCGGCTGCTGCCGATGGGCGGTCGGCCATTTCGCTGAGAGCGGCCGGCTCTGATCCGCCGGCCCTGACGCCCTCTACGCAACTCCAACGTTACGCAAAGCACAAAGCCTGAGTGGGCGGCGGTCGCGCGACCAGCGATGCGAGCCGTCTCAGGTTCTGAGCGATAGCGGCCAGAACAAACTCATCCTGGGCGCCTCGCGGGCCACGCAGTCGGAGCCGACCGAGCTTCAGGATGCGCTTCAAGTGTGCGAACCGCATCTCGATCTTCTTGCGCTCATGCCGTGACCGCTCAAAGCCTTCGGTGCCAGCGAACGACCGGGCAACGTCTCGGGCATGCTCATGGATATCGCGCGGGATCTTGCGTGATGGTTCCTTGGGGCAGCACTGTGGTTTGAGTGGGCAAACGTCGCAGTCGAGCTTGCTTGCACGATACAGAAGCGTCTTGCCCTCGTGCACGGTGCCGCTCGTCCCAAGCCGCTTTCCGCCCGGGCAGTGGTAGACGTCGTCGGCCGGGTCATATCGAAAGTCGCTGCGCGAGAAGGTGCCATCATCCCGCTTCGATTTATCGAACACAGGGATATGTGGCGCGATGCCCTTCTCCTCGACCAGCCAGTTCAGCATCGGAGCCGCCCCGTAAGCGGTATCCCCGACAAGCCGCTCTGGCTTGAGACCAAAGCGCTCTTCGGTCCGTTCGATCATGGTCTTTGCTGCGCCGACCTCGGCCTGGCGAATGGCGCGGGATGCCTCGACATCAACGATGACACCGAACTTCACGTCGATCAGATAGTTGTCGGAGTAAGCAAAGAATGCTGGCCCCTTGTGGGCGCCCGTCCACTGCGCCGCGGGATCGGACGGCGAGACGAACTTCGGGACAACGTCGCTGGCGGCGCCCCACGCCGTATCGTCAAGGGTCGCCAGATACTCCTTCACCGCGCGGCTGGACTTCGCCGGATCGCGATCCCTGCGCCAATCCTGACCCGCGATCGAGCGCTGCTTATTGGCGTCGGCCTGAATCAGGCTCGCATCAACGGCAAAGCCTTCGCCACCAACTAGACCGGCGGCAATGCATGTCTCGACGACCCGTTCGAACACACGACGGAAAACCTCTCCCTCGCGGAAGCGCTCATTGCGGGCGCGCGAGAACGCCGAATGATCCGGGACAGCGTCCTCAATACCGAGCCTGCAGAACCAGCGATAGGCTAGGTTCACCTGCACTTCACGGCAGATCAGCCGCTCCGAGCGGATCGCAAAGACATACCCTACGACCAGCATCCGGATCATCAGTTCCGGATCGATCGACGGACGGCCCATGGACGAATAATGAGGTGCTAGTTCACTGCGAAGCCAGGACAGATCGAGAGCAATGTCGATCTTGCGCACCAGATGATCTTCGGGAACCGCGTCGCCAAGACGAAACTCGTAGAACAGTTGACCTTGGTCACTCTTCAGACGGCCCATCATGGATCGACCTCGCCGAGATTCGCGTCAAC
>PMUK01000072.1 GCA_003166915.1 Candidatus Cybelea palsarum | reverse complement strand
AGGCTCCATGAGTCCCTTCTCCGCGAAGAGGCGGCGAACGGTCTCCGAGGGCTGCGCCCCCTTTGTCAACCACTCGCGGGCTTTCTCTTCGTCAACCACGACGGTGCGCGGCTCGGTGCGCGGATTGTAGTGCCCGAGGATTTCGATGAATCGGCCGTCGCGCGGCGCTCGCGCATCGGCAACCACAAAGCGGTAAGTGGGCTGCTTCTTGGCGCCCATCCGGCGCAATCGAATTCGTACCATCTTCTCTAAAGCTGCTTTCGTTACAAGTTAAGACGGAAGAGGAGGCAAGAGCGCTCGCCGCTTCTTTCCGCCAAGGTGTTTGGCCATTTGACGGGCCTGTTCGAACTGCTTGACCAGCCGGTTGACGTCGGAGACTTCCGTAGCCGAGCCGCGAGCGATGCGCTTGCGACGCGATCCGTTGAGAAGGTCGGGATTCCGGCGCTCGTTGCGAGTCATGGAACAGATGATCGCTTCGATCTTTACCAGCTCGCGCTCGGGTATTTCGAAGTTCTTGGGCAAAGCGCGCGACAAACCGGGCACCATCTTCAAAAGATCGGTCATCGAGCCCAGTTTTCGCATCTGGCGCATTTGCTCCAAGAAATCCTCGAGGGTGAAGTTTTGTTTGAGCAGCTTATCTTGCAGCTTACGCGCCTGCTCTTCAGAATAGAGGCTCTGGGTTTTTTCGATCAGCGTCAGCGCATCGCCCATGCCGAGAATGCGCGAAGCCAGCCGGTCGGGATAAAACGGCTCGAGCGCCGCCAGCTTTTCGCCGACCCCGACGAACTTGATCGGGGCGCCCGTAACGCTGTGAATCGAAAGCGCCGCGCCGCCGCGCGTGTCGCCGTCCATCTTCGTGAGAATCACGCCCGTGATGCCAAGGCGATCGTGAAACCCCTTCGCAACATTGGTCGCTTCTTGACCGGTCATCGCATCGGCCACGAGCAGGATCTCGTGCGGCGCGGCCACCGCTTTAATTTCCTCCAGCTCGTCCATGAGCGCTTCATCGATCTGCAGCCGCCCCGCTGTATCGATGATGACCGTCGACAGCGCAAGGCGCTTGGCCTCGGCGATGCCTTCGCGCACGATGCGCACGGGATCGTTCGTTCCGCGCTGATAAACGGGAAGATCGATCTGTTTGCCGAGCATCTGCAACTGCTCGATTGCCGCCGGGCGATAGACGTCTGCCGCAATCAGCAGCGAACGCCGCCCTTGTTCCTTCAGGCGCAGCGCGAGTTTCCCGGCCTGCGTCGTCTTTCCCGATCCTTGCAGTCCGACCAGCATAATGACCGACGGCGGGGCATCGGCGAACTGCAGGCGACCGCGGCCGGAGGCGCTCGTGGGACCGAGCAGCTCGACGAGCTCGGCGTGAACGACGGTGAGTATCGTCTGCGCGGGCGTCAGCGATTCCAGGATGTTCGCGCCCACCGCCCGTTCTTTGACGCGCGCAACGAAGGCCTTGGCCGTCGCGAGTGAGACGTCGGCTTCGAGCAACGCAACCCGAACCTCGCGCAAGGCCTCGTTGACTTGGCCTTCGGTTACCTTGCCTCGTCCGCTTAGGCGCTCGAAGATGGCGCCGAGGCGGTCACTGAGCTGATCGAACAACGATTGCTACGGCGCCGAAGAACCCGGCGTCGTTTCGTCAATGCGCTTGACCGCATCGCCGACCGTCTTGATCTTCTCCGCTTCCTCGTCGGGAATATCGATGTTGAACTCCGTCTCGAACGCCATCACCAGCTCGACCTGGTCGAGCGAATCGGCACCGAGATCGTCGGTAATGGACGCTTCGGGCGTCACTTCCGACTCGTCGACGCCGAGTTGTTCGACGATGATCTTTTTCACTTTATCGAAGGTGGTGGACATCTCGTCTCCTTTCAAAAGCGTATCGTTGCCGAGGTCACATTAGGACCCCGCCGTCAATTACGAGCGTTTGTCCCGTGATGTACCCGGCGGAATCAGAGCAGAGGAAGGCAACCGCTCCGCTGACGTCCTCCGGCTTCCCGGCTCGGCCGAGAGCGGCTTGTTCGATCAAGAACTCCCTGGCAGCACTGGGCATCTTTTCCGTCATGGCCGTTTCGATGAGACCCGGTGCGACGGCGTTGACTCTTATATTCCTCGAACCCAACTCCTTTGCCAGCGATTTGCACAGGCCGATGAGCCCGGCCTTCGAAGCAGCATAAGCCGCTTGGCCGGCGTTACCGGTAATCCCCACGATGCTCGTCATAAGCACGATCGAGCCGGCGCGCTGCTTCATCATCGGTTTGGCGACGGCGCCGCAAAGGTAGAAGGCCGACTTCAAGTTGACGTCGAGCATTCGATCGATCGTCTCGGGCTTTAGTCGCAGGAGCAGCGCGTCAACGGACTGGCCGGCGTTGGCGATCGCGCAATCGAGACGCCCGAAACGTGCGAGCGTTTCGTCGACAACTCGCTCCATCGACGGCCGATCCGTAACGTCGGCCTCGAAGAGCTCCGCGGCTGCGCCCGCGCGCGCGTTCGCGCAAAGTACGCCGGTCTCTTCCAGCGCCGCGACGTCGCGGCCTACCAGCGCGACATCCGCGCCCCGTCGGGCAAACTCCACCGCGATCGCGCGCCCAATTCCGCGGCTTGCGCCGGTAATGAGCGCAGTCTTGCCGGTCAGCATCATACCGTCGCTCCGGTCGAGCGTTCGATCACGGCGCGAAACTTCGCGACGCCGGCAGAATCGCTGACGACGGTCACGGCCGGCGCGATAGGCATCCGTTTCATCAAGGGACCCAGCACGCCGCCGGCTCCGAACTCGACGACGCGATCCAGGCCGTATGAGAGAAGCCGCTGCGCGGTGTCGTGCCAGCGCACTTCTTCGACCACCGATCGAATGAGATTGGCTTTAATCGTAGGCACGTCGCGATAGGGCCGCCCGTCGAGGTTGGAGATCACGTCGAACTGCGGCATGCTGAAATGGCTCCGTTCGACGACCGCAGCCAGACGTTCTACCGCGGGTTCCATCAGCACGCTATGCCATGCTCCCGATACATTAAGCGGTACGATGCGTTTGGCGCCGGCAGCCAGCATCGGCTGCGTCGCGGCGTGCACGGCGTCGAGGTCGCCGCTGATCACGATCTGCGTTGGCGAGTTGAAGTTCGCCATGGAAACTCGGCCCACGTTCGCGCTCTGCAACTGCCGCAATACGTCGCGTACCTGCGTGGCTTCCAATCCGAGAACCGCAGACATGCCGCCGCGCGCGTGTTGCGCCGCATCCTGCATGGCCTTCGCGCGCTCGTCGACGATCCGTAGCGCCTCTTCGAACTCGAGCGATCGGGCGACCACCAGACTGCAGAGCTCGGCGAACGAATGGCCGGCCGTGACGACCGGCTCCACGTCGTTTCCGATGGCTTCGTAGAGCGCGACGTTGGTCGTGAAGATTGCCGGCTGGCTATACTCGGTTTCGCGCAGCACCTCTTCGGGGCCCTCGCGTTGTAACTCGAGCAGGTCGAAGCCGAGCACCGCTGCGGCACGATCGAAGACGCCACGCGCCGCCTCCGAGCTCGCCGCAACGTCGCAACCCATTGCGACGCACTGCGATCCTTGGCCGGGGAAAACGGCGGCAAACCGCATCTATTCGGCCCATCTCCATGCGACCGCACCCCACGAGAGGCCACCGCCGAAGGCCACGAAGACGATCAGATCTCCGGGCTTAACTCGGCCCGCTCGAACCGTCTCCGAGAGCGCCATCGGTATCGATGCCGCCGACGTGTTGCCGTATTCGGCAATGTTGATCACGACCTTATCGTCGGGCAGACCCAAGTACCGCGCGGTTGCGTCGATGATGCGCTTGTTGGCTTGATGCGGAATCAGGAAGGCGATGTCGGCCTTGTTTAAGTTCGCCTTGTTTAATACCGAGTCCGTCGATTCGACCATTTTGTTGACGGCCAGCTTAAAGGTTTCGCGGCCTTGCATATGGATGAGATGCACCTTGGCATCGAGTGCCGCGTGATCGAGCGGCTCGCGAGATCCGCTGCCATGAGCGTATAGCAGCTCGGGTCGACTCCCATCGGCACCGAGATCGCAGGCGAGAAAAGAATCCCCTTCGGAGCGTTCCAGAATCACCGCGCCCGCTCCATCGCCGAATAGAATCGCGGTTGAGCGATCCTCTTTATCGAGAATCTTCGAGAGCGCTTCGGCTCCAATCAGCATGACTCTGTGGTAGACGCCGGAGCGAATGAGGCCCGACGCAACCGTCAAGCCGTAAATGAATCCGCTGCACGCGATGGCGATGTCGAAGGCCGGCTTTTCACGGGCGCCGAGCCGAGTGGCGACCAGACAGGCCGTGGCCGGAAAATCATAATCGGGCGTTACCGTCGCCACGATGAAGCAATCGATGTCGGCGGATCGTAGGCCGGCATGCACGAGCGCCGCTTCGGCCGCGGCGGAAGCTAGGTCGCTCGTCGCCTCGTTATCAGACGTCCAATGGCGGCGCTTCATTCCGGTGCGCGTCGTGATCCATTCGTCCGTCGTATCGAGCCACGCTTCGAGATCGTGATTCGTGACGACGCGGGCCGGCGCGTAATGGCCGACGCCAACGATCTTTACGCCACGCAAGGACACCTATGCTTAACCGGCCGGCTCGTCTTGTACCTTGACGACCTGCCGGCCGTTATACGTGCCGCAGTTTGCGCACGCAAAGTGCGGCCGCTTCGGCTGATGGCACTGCGCGCATTGGACGGTCGTTACCGCGCCGAGCTTCCAGTTCGCCGCCCGGCGGCTGCGCGTCTTGCTGCGCGGCGTCTTCCATTTTAAGTTCGCCATAATTCTCCGTTCAAAAGTCTATTGGGCGCGGTCGCACGAGCATTCGCCCATATTCCTATTCGCCCCGCAAATGCCGCAAAGACCGAGGCAGTCTTCCTTACAACGCAGCCCCATCGGCAGTGTGCTCAGCACGGTCTGCTGAGCTAAGTCCGCCACGTCGAGCCTCTGACCCGTCAAGACATTGCTCTCGCCGAACGGCTCATCTTCACGCCCGCGTGAGGGATCGAGCCGCTCGTCGACATCGACGTGAACCTCCAGATCGACGTCTTCAAGACACGCGCCGCACGGGCCGTGGACTCGAGCGTCCACGGTTCCTTCGACCGAAAGCATTCGGTCCGCCTCGCGCAGCTCCAGCGCCACCCGAACCGGCTCAGGGAATGCGATCCCCTCGAAAGGCTCGAGCGGCACTTCGTCGGCGATCACCATTAACTGGCGTCCGCCGGCGAGAAGCCCGCTGATGTCAACCCTGTGCGAACGCTCCATAAAATGAGACCCGCCGCAGCACGAGGCCCCGCCAACTAGGCAGGGCCGCCACGACTTTGCCATTCTAGAACCCGCACCGCTCCTTGTCAAACGCACCGGTCGCGGGGATAGAGGCGTGCCATGAGCCTAGACCCCGTTGCTTCCCGACTCGCCCACACGGGCGTCGCATTCGCGTCTCAGATCGAGAGCGCGGGCCGCCGTCACGGCCTCAATCCGAACTTGCTTGCCGCGGTCGCCGCGCAAGAGACCGGCGGCCCCGGCGCCAACGCCGGGCACAACATAGTGGGCGACGGAGGTCACGGGCACGGGCTCTTCCAGATTGACGACCGTTGGCACCCCTTCGCCTCGACCAAAGCCGCCATGGATCCGGCCCAAAATGCCGACTATGCCGCGGGCATGCTCTCCGGCCTGCTCAAGCGCTACGGCGGCAACGTGCACGAAGCGCTTTCCGCCTATAACAGCGGCTCGCCGACTGCGGCCGGCACGAAAACCCAATGGGCCGATGGGGCCGACCTGGGCTACGCCGACTCCGTCCTGCGCCACTATGTGGGCCTGGGGGGCAGCCCAGCTCCCGATGAATCGGCCGCGTCGACCGCGATTGCCGAATCGAGCGCAACGGTTTCCTCGGTCGGCGCGCTGGGCGCTGCGGCGCAGAGCTACCCGCAACCGGCGCTCTCACTGCCGGCGCCTTCATTGCCGGCACCCGCGTTGCCAAGCACCTCGCAAGCGCACTCGTATCACCGGCAATCAACCGACTATATGTCGCTTCTGAGCGACGACACCGACGAGTCAGACTCGTAGAAAAAGGAGATCTCACGATGAGCTCATTGTCTTCCATTCACGAAGGAACCATCTCAGCCAGACCCTTCCACGACGAGCACAGCGGTCGTATCGGGGGCTCGCACGATCACCGCATCACCGGTTCGGGCGAAAGCGGCAGGAGTGGCACGCTGCACGGTTGCGATAGGAGCGGGACGCTGCACGGATCGACCGGGACGCGCGGCGGATCGCTTCGCGGCGACTCGGGAGAATCGCCGGAGAGTTCGGCGACGGCGGAGGTCAACTCACTCATTTCATCCCTCGGCTCGCTCTCCAATCAGGCGCAGAGCCTTCCATTGACTGCACCGACCCTGCCGAGCTTGCCGCAGAGTCAGGGTTATCAACCCCAACCGATCGACTACGCCTTCGACGGCTCGAACTAAGAGTTCGCTAAAGGAGCAACGACATGGCATTCCTTCTTCCGGCACTCGAAGGGCTCGGCTCGGGTCTTCTGGGCAGCGCGATCGGCGGCTCGCTAGGCAGCGGCATCGCCGGCAACGCGCAAAACGCCGCAATGAATGCGCTTAATGCTCAAGACGAGACCTTCCAACTCGGCATGTATTCATCCGAGATTCAAAACCAGGAACAGCTGCAAGTGCAGTCGGAAGCGTTCGATCAAATGATGGACGAACGCAGCGAAAATATGCGCGAAGTCGACACGCTTCGCAACGTAGACATGGCCCAGCGCAAAATGGACGCTTTGCGTACCATCGCGACAAGGGGAGCGCTTCTCTCCGTCGCGCGCCGCGCTCGTGCAAATACCCGGTAGGTGACTCATGTTGGCTGTTAGGCCGCCCGACGTGAGTCTTGTGCCGCTTATGATAGGCTATGCTATCCGAGACCGGCGTCGCGTCGTGACCTTCGCTTGAATCGACAGTCTTGTCCGTTCCGACCGAATGAGCGTGCCGGCATTCGGTGATCCCGAATACATCATCGAGGAGCAGGCCGACGTCGAGGAAATTGTCGAGGCGGTCTTCGAACCCAGCGAGTTCAACTCGTTCTATGCCGTCGTCGCCAGCAAATCGCTCGAGAAGGCGCGCTTCCTTGATGAGAATCCGCTGATCCGCAAGGCTGTCAACAAGTTCCTCATTGGCTGTCGCTTCTTCGCCCAAGAGCGCGGCTTGCGGCCGGACGAAATCGATGCCGACTACAAGATGACCACCGAGGGACGCGTCGTCATCACCCTGCGCCGCGCCTGGTGAAAATCGACGCCCGGCGCGTCGGCCAGATGATGGTCGCCTGCGACGTCGACTCCCGGCGGTTCGCCATGGCTACCTTCGGATGGATTGCGCTGCGCGCCAAGGGCACGACCGCGCAGTTGACGCTCTCCGCGAGGCCGGCGACGGTCTACTACGTGGTCTCGTTTAACTAAAAACCGGACACGCTAGCGCCCGTCATCTCAAAGCGCGGATGATCGAGAACGTTATGGGCGCCGAACCAGATTGGCACGTTGTTCCAGTGGATCTGCTGCCGCCGGGCAATATCAGTATCGGTGGAGTAAGGGCTCTTGAAGAGTCTACTTTCCCTCGCTGTTCAGCCTCTTGCAATCGTCGCAGAGTCGATAACCGCCCCTGCCGTCGAGCCGTTCGTTCGCGGGGATGTCGCGCCCCGGCGGGCACGCGCTATTGTCATGGTGGACCCGATTGCCCTCCGGTTTCTTAGCTTCGTTGACCGAGTAAAAGTTGGGGGTCATTGGCATGGTCGGCTTCTTCTGCCGCGCAGCGCGGCTACTGACTCCATGATGAGCGCCGTAACATCAACCTTACATTATGACAGCGTTAATGGGGTCTCTCCAGGGGTTTTGAGGCAAAGCTCCGACATTCTAACAAGTTCGCCGCGGTCCATTCGGCTATGAGAATCATACGGGACGCGACCGCGACCAGCAGTGACGGTCTCCGTCTCTGGCAGCCTACTGGCAGCCCCTCAGCCGGAGGCGCCGTGATACAATCGTGCTGCGATGACACGGGACGAAGCGAAGCCGTTTACCCGCCACTGGGTCGAAGTACACATGTGGACGATCAAGGACGGACCGTCCTGCCGCGGCGTGTTCTTGCCGGGCGACGGTATCACGTTCTGCGTGAATGGAAAAGACGCCCATGGGGCGATTCGCACAACGGAGCCTCTTCGGGTTTCGGAGATACGCCAGATCGTTCTCCTTGGCGACCCTCCATGGCTCCAACATTCTAACAAGTTCGCCGCGGTCCATTCGGCCGACTTCCTTGCAGCCCTCACGCGCGCGCGCGAGGAAGGCCCAAGAATCCAACCCCAGCAAGCTAATTTGGAATAGGGAGCGCCACCGCGGTGGCGTCGGCTCCGTGCGCCTAATCTTTACTGTCGGTCCCCATATAACGCCGAACGCTCGTCACGCCGGTCCAATAATGCGGCCCGTCGAACACTAAGCGTATCCATGCCGCCTAACGAACCCTCCGGCAAGGGCCACGGTCGCACCGGTCGGCCGCCCGGCACCGTTCACACGTTGACACCGACGGTTCAAGACGGAATCTGCGCCGCGCTCAGGATCTCTGTGCCGGCAAAGTACGCCGCTGAAGCGGAAGGCATCTCAGAGCGGACCTTTTACGAATGGCTCCGCAAGGGGGCCAAGGGCATCCAGCCTTACCGCGATTTTTCTTTGGCCGTAACGCGCGCGACGGGGGAGGCGGTTTGCAATCTCGTGGCGCGTTCGCTTGCCGGCGGTCCAGGGGCGTGGCAGGCTAGGCGGTTGCTAGAACGTCGCTACCCGCAGTATTACGGTCGAAGAGCAACGCTCTAGCGGGTCTCGCCGCTTTAACGGCCGCCTCGTGCGGCGTTCAAGCCCCGAAGCTGTTGGCTTGAACGGCGACGGGCTCACCTGTCCAAGGTCCGAGTTTGTTCGACTGCAGATTCCATTGAGTGGAAGTCGCTGATCAGCATGCCGTAGGGCACGAGATTCCGGAAGGCACCCGACTCGTCGAGGTAGCCGTCACGATAGAGTCCCTCGTCGCGAAAGCCGACCGACTCGTACAAGCGCCGGGCAGCGTGATTGCTTTCGAGCACTTCGAGGAAGATGCGATGCACGCCGACATCGTCGAAGCCGTGGCGTATGGCGTACTCCATGGCAAATCTACCGGCTCCGCATCGCTGTTCCCGGACGGCCAGCACTCGGATCGTCAGTAGCCACTCGGGAGCAGTTTCCAATGCCATGTTGCCGAAGGGCTCACCGCCGCGCTCGATGATGAGATGCTCGAGGTGGAAGTCTTCAAGAGCGCGCAGATATCCGTCAACGGATTTTGGCGGATGAAGCTCACCGATGACATGCGGCCTCGCAAAGAGTGCTAGGACAAAATCCGCATCTTCTGGTGTTGCTTTCCTAATGCGGAAATCCACCCTACCCCTCTTTCCGTCTCGTTCTTGTAAGCTCATCACGATTGCTTCGGCACCCGAACGTGCCAATACTCGATTCCATCCAGCACGAGTGCGTTCTCGGCGCAGAGCGGGGACCGGTGACATGACCAATGTTTGGTGCTCTCATCGCAAAGAACGAGAAGCCTCCAACGCCGCCGATCGCGGCGCCGTTACAGCTGCGAGCGCCTCGCACTACGGATGCCTCGCCGCGCAGTCTAATTCGCAACTTCTCTGCGCTGCGGCCTTAGCGACCGAGCGCAGGGGTGCGGCCGAAGACTGGAAACCTGCAATCTGGCGTCGAACCGCTCGGCCATATGGGGAATGTCGGTCATAGAAAACTTCAGCGAAGACAGATGCGTTACGCGCGTTCGGCCGCACTCTTGGCGCTTGGGGTTTTGCTGCTCGCGGCAACGCCGGAGCAGCGACTTCTCGGCGCGATGAAGCTCTGGGGCGATATTCGATTCTTCGATGCGCAGGCAAGTGACGGCAGCATCGACTGGGACGCGGCCTTCATGAACGCCGAGCCCGCCATTGTCGGGGCGAGCAATGCCGACGCCTATCGCGCCGCACTTACGACGCTCGTCGCGCCGCTGCACGATCCCGCCACGCACGTGATCGGCGGAGACGAGCATGGGTCGGGGCGCATCACGGCCAGTTTGGCCGGCGCAGTGACGGTGATTTCAATTCCGCACGACGCTGCGGCCGATCGGCTCGATGCGGATCTGCAAGCCGCCGTAAAGACTGCCGGACCCAGCCGGATCGTGCTCTTCGATATTCGCGGCGTGACCGAATCGAGCGACGCGGACACCAATGCGTTGTGGGCCGTCTTCTCCTCCCAATCTCCGGTGCTTACGCTCTTGAAGGGCGACATCACGCTGCCGCGCGATCGTTCGCGCGGATACGACGGGTATCCGAGTCAGCGGCCGGGCGGATACGCCGGGTACACGGCTTTCGATCAAGCGAGCGATTCCGAGACACTGCACGGAAAGTCGCCGGAGGCACACCGTTTTGGTTTTCTCGTCGATGGTTCGACGTCGTTGCCGCCGCTCGCGATCGCGCTCGAGCTCTCCGGTGACGCGACCATCTTCACGACGGGTGGCCAGCCCACGGCCGTTTCAACGGGACAGGGCACGCTCGAGCTTCCGGACGGGGTCGGCGTGAGGTACCGCCTCGGCGATTTGGCCGATGTGGCGTTACAGCAAGCGTTTGCGACGGTAACCGTGCGAAGCCTCGCGGATGCCGCCGCGCAGTTGGCCTCGCAAACGCCCCAGGCGGCGACCTATGCGCGGCCGCCCGCCGAACGGTTCGCCGATAACCCGTACGATTCGGTCACCTACCCCAACGAAGCGATGCGGATGCTGGCGGTTGCGCGGATCTATAACGTGATTCGCTACTTCTCGCCGTATCGCGCGCTGATGCACGACGATTGGGACGCCGCCGCCTTGAAGGCAATCGATGACGAGCGCGCGGCCGGCGACGCCCGCGCCTATACGCTCGGGCTGATGAAGTTCTATGCGCACCTACACGACTCGCACGGTTTCGTCTGGAGCCCCACCATCAAAAAAGAGTTCGGCAACGGGCCGCCGTTCGATGCGCGCTATCTGCACCGGCAGGTCGTCGTCAGCGAGATTTACGAGAGCGGCGCGGCCATGGAGGGCGTGCGTCTCGGCGATATCGTCGACGCGGTCGACGGTGTTCCGGCGCGGCAAGCCATGGACCGGCAAGAGGCGTACATCTCCTCGTCGACGCCACAATCGGCCGATGCCCGAGTGCTCTATTATGCGTACGCGCCGTCGATCTTCGCCGGGCGGCATGGAACCACGGTGACGATTCGCTTCCATCACCCTGGGGAACGGCGCTCGCTGGTCGCCGCGTTCACACGCGACGAGTATCCGGAGCCAAAATCGCCCCTTCCGCCAAAATACTTCATACTCCCCGGCAACGTCGGCTACGTTGATTTTGATCGCTTGGAGGTCTCCGAAGTCGACGCGATGTTCGACGCGCTCAAGAATACGCGCGCGATCGTCTTCGACAATCGCGGCTATCCGCGTGGCGCGGCGTGGCCGATTGCGCCCCGGCTCACGATGCGCACGTCGGTGCGGCTGGCGCTCTTCAACAGGCCGCTCGTCGTTGGACCGATCGACGCGAACCTTGACGAAGCCGAGATCCTCCCCGTCTACCAAGAGTTTTACCAGATGCTCCCTAAGACGTATGGCTCGCGCTATCTCAAGCCGACCGTGATGCTCATCGACGAACGCGCCATCAGTCAATCGGAGCACAGCGCGCTCTTCTTTCGCGAGGCCGGCCACACGCGGTTCGTCGGCACACCGACGGACGGAGCGAACGGCGACGTGACCGCGATGGTCGCGCCCGGCGGGGCGCGCCTCAACTTCAGCGGCGAGGGCGTGCGCCATGCGGACGGAAGCCAGCTCCAACGCGTCGGCATCATTCCCGACGTACGAGTCGAGCCAACGGCCTTCGACATCGCTCGCGGCAACGATGTCGTGCTGCAGCGTGGCCTGGACGAAGTGCTGCAACTGTCGGGTGCGAACCCGCAAGCGCGAAAAGCCGCGGTGCAGCAAGAGATCGCGCGCGAACGCTCGGCAGCCGAGCAACGCGGCAGAGGCGCGCCGTCACGCTGCCCGTCGCCACGCGTTCCGTGCGCCTAACGAGCGGCGCCCGTACTCGTACGCGCCGATAAGGCCATATGCCACAACGCTTCCTCAGGCGGTCCCGACATGCATGCTCCATGCGCGATGCATCGAAACACAAGCACGCCCTGGCGATCGCGAACTCGTGAATGCCGTGGAGGGCCTGATACTACATAGGGGCTTTCTCTAGTTCCAGTCCGAGTATAATGGGTTCGTGGCACTCGGCGATCTGTAGGGGCGAAGTGTTGGGGGGCTTATTGCGGTGGTCGAATGCCAAGCCCGCCACGAACCGTCTTACGGCTTTGGACTTCTCCGCGGTCCCAACGCGCGCGCGCGCGCGCGTACCTTTACGTGGCTCGGGGCGCGCGTGCGCCAAGGCTCGACTTTTTACTCGCCTGGGTTGACGCAACAAGTACAAGAAATGCCACGGTGCCGCAGCATCCTGGGCTATACGCTAGGCGCCAAAAATGTCACAAACCGGGCGCCGGCCGCTCCGTCGCCCCCTCAGCTCGTAAAACCCCGTAAAATAACGACTTTTTCGCACTTCGCGATCCAGCCTCGCGCGTCGTGCATTTTGCAGCGCGCGTTTGCAAAAAGCGGAACACGTCGGAAAAGCTATATGACATAACGCTTTTTGCCGAGGTTCGGCCAAGCATCCAGTTGCGTGTAAGCATCTAAGCTAATAGAAAAACAACCGTGCAGTGCGTCATATCACGGTGCGCGAAATGCCATTGCTGCGAGCACCGGCCTGTTGCTGCTATTCGGACATGGTGACCAATGCTGACTACAGCCGATAAAGTGGGCTGCAAAGCGCAGCATCCTCAGTCACGCGCCCCACGGGCCGTTCACCTCATGAGCGTCCCTACTTTGCTGGTGAGAATGGAGCCTTACGTGAGCAGCTTCCGTTTCATTGCATCAACGACAAGTGCTCCCCGTGAGTTCACACCGAGCTTCCGATACACGACCTTCAGGTGATTTAACACGGTATTGCGGCTCAGGCTAAGTCGCTGAGCCATGTCATCGGTTGAAAGACCTTCACAGACAAGGCGTGTAACTATCGTCTGCATTTTCGACAGAGGGGCATCGGGTTGGGATGCTGGCTGTGCGTTGCCGAGGTTACGCGCCAGCCAGGATCGCGGATAGTGCTCGAGCTTGTCTTCCGCGAGATGGAGCCATCTCGCCTTGCCGGTAGCGCGGTGGAGTGCTAAAGCCGCAAATGCAGCGCGGACGTCGTAGCCGATTCGATCGAAAATCCCCCAAGCGATGCGTAGCTGTTCTTCCGCGGATTCGGCGCTACCGGCGGCAAGCTTGCCTATGCCTGTCGTATACGCGGCCATGGCTTGCAACCGATCGTCAAAGGCTAAGTGCTGAACGTTGGTGCGAAGCTTCCCGAGGTCTTTGAAGCGTGCAATGTAAAACGGCGCTCGCTTCGGCGCATGCAGCGTCGCCAGCTCGGCCAGCAGCAGTAGCGCCACCCGCTCCTCACCGGCTGTCTCGTCCCACGCTATTCCTTCGGCCAACTCTTCGGCAGCGGCAAATTCATTCGCCGCCCATTGGTGCTCCCCAACAATAGACGCAAAGTACGAGCGATCAAGGTAGAGGATTGTTCGCCAGATCGGCTCAACATCTACGTGTTGCGCGATGCGAAGGTAGCGCAAGCAGCTCAGCTCATCTCCCGCAAGAGCTTGGCACCATGCGACGGCCTTGAGCGCCTGGAAGCGCCTCATGGCCGAGTCGTTCGACCAGTCGACCTCTAAATCGACCTCCGCCTTCGCGCGCTTTGCAGCTTCGGGCATGGGAAGTTCTCGCGCCAACACGGCTAACGTGTAAACGGCAACGTACCAGTCCTCGGCAAATTCCTCACGCCGATCGCCAATCAAGTCCAAAACCTTCATAACCTTCGCAACTTGTTCGCGATAGCGCTCCCGCCTTGCCAGGATGTACGAGGCGAGATGCTCGCTACGGATCTTTCCCTCCAAGCTCCGATCGGCAACACTCTTTCGCTGCCATTGCTCCGCGGAGTCGAGGTCGCGCTGTTCGAGATATCGGCGCGTAATGTGTGCGGCCAGCTCCCCTAACGCCGCGCCGTCCCGGAAAATCTTCTTGGCCCTGGCGAAGTGTTTATCTGCTTCGTCGAACTCGCCCAACCGCGAATATCCAGTGCCGAGGTACATTGCTCGGCGCCCTGCTTGGGTCTGTGTCGGTTTTCGAAGCTCGTTTCGAAAAAGAAATGGAACGATCCGCTTGCTGTCGGTCTTCAAATAGACGCGGGCTCGCAGCAAAACCGCATCATTCCCGGGGAACTCCTCCTCTTCAATCATTCGATCATATAGCTCGGCCGCATTGGAGTAGTCGGCACTATCAAAGAGCCGGCGCATTTCTGCGAACCAGTCGCGCGCGGCGCGAACGTTACTTCTTGCCATTTAAAAGGGATTAGGGTGGCGAGCCCTCGTTCCCCGCCACCCTCGACCATTTTTTCGTTGGCGTTGTCTACCTATGGATTTTCAACAAGGCGAATCTCCTGTCATACCGCCTCCTGAATCGTTCGGACAGTCGTTTGGCCGCACGCCGAGCACGGAGCGAAGGTGATGACCTACTCTAACGGCCTGTGATGAAACGGCCGGCAGAGTATCACTTCCGGAACACCCTGAGCACAAGAAACTAAGCGAAACTACTAACGCTACAAAAGAAAGCGTCTTCATGATATACAGGCCTGCCTTTCAGTGGCGTGTGCCCCTGGCTATGTGAGGCCTGACCTGTTCTAGTTAGCCCTCGGTCACCCTACCTTCAGACTCGAGCTCGAGCACGTGCGGCTCATGCTCAAGCGGTCCAGGTGGTTAGCTCGATAGAACCATGCAGGCGTGATGGAAGGGCAGCCTTGAGCGCACTGGCCAAAGCTATTTGCCGAACGCCAAACCAACGC
>PMUK01000145.1 GCA_003166915.1 Candidatus Cybelea palsarum | reverse complement strand
CACGAAAGTCGGTCAACTCCAAATCTTTTCGGAATGTACTTTCTGGACTACGATGATATGGGTAACATTTTCGTGGACGGCACTAACGTCTCAGGCGCATTCCAGTACGCTGAGCTGCCCAAAGGCGCCAAAGCCTTCAAGGACATCGCACTGAACCAGACCATCACTGTCCCCGGCGGCGTTCAATATACACACGGCCAGGTGGCCGTTGCGGATTCGGTCGGCGATGTGATTTATCAGACATCAGGCGCGACAATCACTGGCTCGACCCAACTGGAGGCGGGGAGGGTTGAGCAATTTTATGTCCAAGGCGAAAATGTTATCAACCCCGATTTCGCTGACAAACAAATCGAGGTCTTCAATTACCCCGCAGGCGGTCGAATGACGAAACTTATTGCTACAGGCCTGTCGGAACCCGTTGGTGCAGTGATTAGCAAATAGCCTCAGTGTATAAACGGGAAGGCACGGTGAGCCACTTCACGTCGGCCGGCACGGTGAACGTCTGGCGCTGGCCCGTGTAATCGAATGTCTTGTGATACGGAAAGGAGGCAGCGGTGCCGCTTACCGCCGGCATCGCGCTGCTTCCGGCGCCACCTCCGCAGGCTGTTAGCATTGCAACGGCCGCGCAATTGCTGAACGCATAACGGTTAAGGCCTGAAATCTTCATCTGGTACCTCCTTGAGCATGAACGTATCGGCGGCTACCGTTGCTTCGGCGCCGTCCGCTCGGCCGCCCTTACCGTGGGAATGCAATCGATACTGCGCGGCAAGCGCTTTGACGTCCTCAGTTGTGGTCTTCTGCGGTTGCACCCAGCCCTTGATGATCGCTCCGGGACGAGGACGCCAAGGCTCGAATCTCACTCGCCTGGGTTGACGCAACAGGTACAATAAATGCCACGGTGCCGCAGCGTTGAGGGCATAAGGTTAGGGGCAAAAGTGACACCCCCTCGACCCGGGCTCGCAGCGTCGCCGCTCGTGCGGGATCGAATGAGAGGCGCCTTAGAGAGCAGCCAGCTAAAGCAAAGTGCACTTCGGTTTCATCGTTACAGTCTTTGCTGCGCCCGTGAAAGCGTGGAGCACCTTCTCCTCTGCATATCGCTGATTTAGTGGCATGTGAGAAAGCTTGTGAGAACGGCCAGTTCATCTCACCGATTTTCTCACCGAATAAGTCACGACAAGGTCGGATACGTTCTGGTAAGCCTGTTAATCGTGCTTAGATAGAACTTGCGAAGACTTGTTGAGGTTAGCTGTACGCATTTCAAGACCGCCGCATTCAACCACTCTGCCACCTCTCCAAGTCTTATTTTACAAGGGTTCAATTCCGGTGATGCGGCTCGATGAATTCATTGAGAACTACGCGCCGTGTGCGCTCAATGAACGCGCATACGTGTTTGCGAACGTTTCTATTCGATTATTGTGATCGTGTCGATAGCCCATGATCATCTTCTCCTCGGTCAAGGTGAAACCGTTATGAGGCGTGCGACCCTTTTCCCGAACCGCCGTGCCCGACACTAACCTTGGCCGCTGGTAAGAGTCGCGCTCCGTGTCGCCGCAGCGACCGCAGCGCGCAGCAGCGTGTGCCGGAGTCTGCCCTCTTCCAATTCCATCAACCCGTCGATGGTACAGCCGGCCGGCGTCGTGACTTCGTCTTTCAGGGCGGCGGGGTGCGTGTCGCTCGCGAGGACCATCTTCGCCGAACCCATGATCGTTTGGGCGACGAGGAGACGGGCGACGTCGCGCGGGAGGCCGAGTTTGACGCCGGCGTCCGAAAGCGACTCGATGATGACGTAGGCGTAGGCGGGGCCGCAACCGCTGATACCGGTTGCCGCGTCCATGAGGCGTTCGTCGATGATTGCGGTGCGACCGAGCGTGGCGAAAAGCGATTCGACAAGTGCAGCATGTTGTTCCGTCGCCTGTTCGCCTGGCGCGAGCACCGTCATTCCTTCGCCGATGCGGCACGGCATGTTCGGCATCGCGCGAATGACCTGGACGCGCTCGCCGGTCCAAGCGCGCACTTGCGCGATCGATACGGACGCCGCGCAGGTCACGATCATTTTTTCGGGCGTAAGGACGTCGGCGATTTCCCGGGCTACCGATTCTACCTGGAACGGTTTGACGCAGAGCACGATGACGTCGGCGCATTCGGCTAGGGTGCGATTGTCGCTTCCAACCGTGACGTGGGGATGATCGGGAAGCGGCGCGGCGCGGCGATTGGTTCCATGGATCGCACGAACGGTTGCGTGTTCGCGCAGTCCGGCGGCGATAGCGCGGCCCAGCGTTCCCAGTCCGATAATTCCGACGATCATGATGACGCTCCGGTTCGCTTGAGCGCGTCTGTGGCGGAGTGTAAGAATTCGCGGGCGCGCGGGATGACGTTCGCCATCTGAAACGCGGCGTGGACGAGCCTTTCCCAACAGCGGTACTCGGTTTCGACCCCGTCTTCGCGCAGGCGCAGCGCGTACGCCGCGCCGTCGTCGCGCACCGGATCGTATTGCGCGGTGAAGATCGTCGCCGTCGGCATCCCGCGTAGCGTTCGCGGTTGCAAAGGCACGGCATGGGGGTTGGCTTTGTCCAGTTCGTCGTTCAGGTAGATCGACCAATCCCGCATCACGGCGGCACGCGCGAGCAGGTAACCGTCGCGGAACTCGCGATACGACGGACGGTCAAGGTTGGTATCGAAAACCGGATACGTCAGCAGTTGATGGACCGGCAACGGTTCGCCGCGGTCGCGCGCCAGCAGCGTCGCGGCCACGGCGAGATTTCCGGTAGAACTATCGCCGCCGACGGCAATGCGCTTGGGATCGGTGTCGAGCGGCCCTCACGCTCACGGTTGAGCCCACGGAGTGACCGCGATGCCTATCGGGCTTGAGGCGGAGATATTCTTGACGGGCGTGCCGCCGCCCGGGAATGCAAACTCGGAGACGAACGCGTCGCTGTTGTCGGTCGCCCACACGTGCTTATTGTCCTTCGTCAAAGCAAAAAGCACGATGTTGCGGTCCAGCAAGACTCTGCCCACCTCGTTGTTTGAATCCGGTTGGAACTCGTGGATGGTAGCGGCCTCCTGATCGCCCACCAAGACGTCTCCGTTCGTGGCCACCTGGAGCCCGCTCGGCTGCGCTACGCTGGTGATGCCTAGATTCACGATTCTCGCGCCCTCGCCACCGCCCGCGATGTAGCCGACTTCGCCGACTAACTGGTTGTTGAATCCGGTGACATAAGTGTTTCCGGCAGCGTCGTACGCACAGTCGCGCGTGATCGCGAGAAACGGTGCCCTCATCGTGCGGAAAGGCGTCGGCGCGCCTTTCTTGAAGAAGCTAATGCTGAACACACCACTGCCGACGTCTACGGCACTCGGGACGCAGACCTCTCCCTTGCGCGAGACCGCTACCTTGAGCGGGTTTTTACGCTTATCGTTGAGCGTGAGCGACGGTGTAGTCGAGCCGTACGGGTAGACAAAAACCTCGTGCTGACGCTGGCTTGGAACGTAGAGCGAGCCCGATTGGTCAGTAGCCAGACCGTCGACCTCGTTGAATCCGGTGAGCGTCTCGACAAGGGCGCCGGTCTTCTGGCTATAGCCGAGAACTTGGTTATACTGATTTGATGCGAAGACGAGGGCGGTGTTCTTTGCGTCAGGCGCCGACTGCTTGAAGGGGTCCTGATTCACGGCCGCGGCGGTTGCAATGGGGACCGTCACCTGCTGGCCGCTCGAAGCGCATCCCGACAGGGCGAGCAACCACGGGCCGAGCAACACTAGGATCGATTTCTGGAAATTCAAGGTATGCCTCCAAAACGAATGAGGATGCGTCACCGACGCACGCCGCGAAGCGACATATATGCCCAGGTTGAATCTGCCCAGCGGGGTATCGATCCTCCGGTTCGTGTCCAAAGGCCGTAGACACGGCCAAAAGTTTCGGCCGCTCGGTCTCGGCTAACCATGCGCGCAAGACCGGAACAATCTTTCGACGCTGCGTGCCGTCATCTGTTCAGGCACCTTAGGAATCCCGTGGAACTGCGCAGGAACCCGATCGTGGGGTGCATGTTCGGCGGTGGGCCATTCGATGGCACGGCTCGCTCTCGAACCGATGCTGACATAGCGGAGAAAATCCGCTCTGCCGTGCGCCGCCACGCGGACGAGTGTTTTCGCGACGATGTCGCGACAGATCCCGAGATGGGGCATCGCCGATACGCAATCATCGTCGATGGTGACCTCGGCTGCACGCCAAGAACGGTCCTCGCCGAGCGGCTCCGCATCTCGACGCGCCAGTACACGCGGGATCAGCTTCAAATCAGGCGGCGAATCGTCACATTGCTTCGCGCCGGATTGCCGGAAATGCTGCGATCGGCTCCTGCTCTCGACGTCACGCCCGATCCTCTTTGCCGCGCGGCGGTCCTGGCAGGGCTTGGAATGCCAAACGAAGCCCTTGCCCATATCGACGACGTAGTGCGCACCGCGAACGCTGACGCGACGATCGTGTCGGCGCTGTGCCTGCGCAGCGCAATCCTGAGCCAGCACCTCGGCGACCATATCAGTTCACGCTCAACGCTGCGCGTGGCGCAGAGCCTGTGCCTGCGGCTGGCCTTCAAGCCGGACGCACGCATCGCTGAAGCGGAGGTGGGGCTGGCGTACGCGGACCTCGACACGATTTTTGGCCAGCTCGCCAGCGCCTTGGAGAGACTGCAGCGTGCGCTCGAGTTGCTTGCTGGACCGACCACGCCCGACCATCGTACACGGTGGCTGATTGCGCGGGTGGCCTCGCGCCACGCGTACGTCAGCCAACTTGCCGGCGACGCTCACTCCGCGGCCGAGTCGCTGCAACGCTCGCTTGAGAAGTATCGAACGGCAGCCGGCGTGCTCAGCCCAGACCGCGCGGACTTCCTCATTTTAACGGCGGTCGTCCTCAACGCGTTTGGCAATCTCTCCGAATCTTCGCACTATCTTCGCGAGGCTGCTTTGATCGCGCAACAGAATGGGCTCGCCGTCCCAGGGCTTCTCGCAAAGATCTTCTCCGGAAATCTTGCGCTGGCTTGCGGCGAGGGCGCAATGTCCGAAACGCTCCTCTCAGTCACCTGCGGCGAGGCAGAGCGTCTCGGTCATACGACTATCCGTTCCGCGGCCCGCCTTTACCTCGCTCGGTGTTACTTGCGCCAGCAGCGGCCCAGGCCCGCGCGCGTTCTGTCCCACGTCGAGGCGGCGCTGCGTCTTTGCCCGTCTGGTGGCCCGTATTGGATCTACGGCAAGGTGACGGAATCATGCGCGAAGTTCCTGCTGGGGGATCTAGGCGCAGCGGACGAATCCGCGAGGCAGGCAGATGAGGCAGCCGCTTCCGCCGGCTGCTCCGTCTTGAGGTGTTCGACGCTTCGTGAGGCCGCACGCGTCGCTTACGCTCAGGGTCGCGCCTCCGATGCAAAGGATCTGATCTTCAGAGCCATCGACTTTGGGTATGCTCAGAGGCAAATGGAGCAAGCCGCGCAGGCCCACGATGTCGCGGCGATGATCACTAGAGATGCAAACCACCGTACTGAGGCGACGGCGCTGCGGCGGGGACGTATACCCAGCGCCGTGACAAGCTCGCTGCCAAATCATCCATAACGTTGGCGCGGGATGGCATCGACGATGGAACCAATGCGGGTCCGTCGGAGCGGGCCCGCATTTGATTCCTATTGGGGAGTGAGACTACGGGCTCTTGCTGACGGTCGCGCCAGTCGGAAACCTGAGGCCCGTTATCGTTTTTGTAGGCGAACCGCCGGCCGGGTAGTTGAAGAAGTAGACATCGCTGGTTACCTCGTCCGGCTCGACGACCGTCTTGCCCTGCTTCCAGAACTGATTGACGTCTGACGAGCCGGTGAGCGGCGTGGAGCCGACTTTCGTCCCGTAGCTTTGGCTTATGGTGAACTGGTAAATCACCGCTGCATTCTGATCTCCGACCGCCAGATACTCATTTGAGCGTACCCTCCCCCCTCACTCAGGCGCGCGTATGCGCGCGAGGCGCAGGGATCGGCTAACATAGTGCGCACAATCCGTTCCCCCAAACGCGACGGCACATCGCAGGCGACTCATTTGAAGGCCCCCCGCCGCCGGCCCACGCGCGCGCCCGCGCGCGTGAGCGTCGCGAAGAGTGCGATCTATATCGCACACCCACTCGATCACAAGCTTGGATTGCGTAGCGGTTGCATGGACTCGTCCCCGGTCATGACAAGCTGCAGCCGAGCTGGGCGCGAGGTAATAGGCCTTATGTCGCGTTTGGCGGACTCGTCCCAAATCGCCGGCCCGCCAAGCCGTTCCGCCGGCGACAACAACCACGCGATCGCACCAACCCGTTCCCCCTAACGCGGTGCGTCGGCGCGCGCGACTTCAAAACCGGTGACCCTCCTCCCGTCGTCACGGCTGCGCGCGCGAGGCTTCTCGCTACCGTTGCCGCGATCGAACGCCGACCGCGGGTACGCTTTGGCCAGAATTAGCGCTTCTTCCATAAGAGACTGCATTCGCGTTGCGCCAATTTCGTCAAGTCCGTCGATGGCTAGGGAGATTCCGGTTAAAGAAAACGCGCCCAAGTCTTGCGTCTTGGCCTCCGCGGCCTGTTCGATCGTTTGAGAAATCTCGGTGGCAGTCAAAATGACGGGTGCAGGCGCAAGGATGTCGTCGATAGCTGCAAGCACGGCGGTCTGATGGAAACGATGCACAGCTAAAGTCTTCCCTGCGCCTGCTGGACCTAGCAGTATCTTAAATGGCTGCGAATTCGTAGGGCCAATGCCTTTAGGTAGCGCGCCGAACGAAGAGCACGAGCGCCAAGCTCGAGCCGGCAACCGATCTTCGCGGAGCGTCGTTCGCCGCTTCCAGGGGATGGGCTGCTGACGATGGCGATGCTGAAATCTCGCTCACGCGAAGAGCAGCCATCGGCGCCGGCGCCACGCGCCTCCGAGCAGTGCGACGCGCTCGAACGGCAACTCGCCGACACCCACGCGGCGCTCGATATAGAGACCGAAAAGCTCGACAAATGCGGGGCCGTGGAAGAGCTTGCCAAGGTTCGCGGCCAGATCGATTTCCTCGAGATCCGGTCGAAGGCGCTTATCGAGGAACGCTTCACGCTCGAGCCTGCCCGACTAGCAGATCTTCAGGCCGAAGCGGCTGAGAAATCAGCCAAAGCAAGTGCGCACATGGGCGCGGTCTCGCGGGAGTTCGACGAGCTCGACCGGCGCGCGCGCCAACTCGAAGGCGACATCCCGGCGGCTCGGCTCGCCGCACAAGAGGCGATGCGCGCAAAAGTTGCCCTCGATACTGCGGTCAAATCCTTTGGGTCTGGGAACGCGATGGATCGTCAGCAACTCCAAACGCGCTTAGCGCAGCTCCATGGCCGTTTGGTGGGTCTCGGCCGATGATTAGTATCGCCGCAGCGCGCGAAGGCGCAGCGCAAGCCGTTTCTCGCCCAACGTCGGGCACGTCGCGAGATTCGCACGGCAGCGCAAAAAGCGAAAGCCCCCGACTGCAATCGAGGGCCCAAAAAACCTAAACCAGCTTCGCGATTCTTCAGCCGATCGCGGTCGTTCCCTTCCAGCGACGCCCCGTAGATCATGTTAGCGACGACGCATCGGCCGGCGCGCGGTTCGTCAAGATTCCGGTGGCCGTGCTAAACGATCTTCGGCTCACCGGCGACGTGGTTCGCGCCTTCGGCGTCCTACTCGACTGCTCGCGCGACGGATGCAGCCGGATCAGCTTCGCACGCCTCGGAGAACGGCTCGCCCTTTCGCGGTCGACGTCACGTCGCATGATTCGTGAACTCACCGGCGCCGACCACGTGCGAAAGCTCGACTTTGCGCCCCGGTACGTGCCCGAGTTACGAAGTGCTAACCCGTACCAGCGCTGGTACCGGTACCACGAGTGATACCGGTAGCAAATCTGACCCGTACCAGCAGCGGCACCCGGGGGGTAGCACCGGTGGTACCCATTCTAGACTTAGTTCTCTAGACTTAAATCTAGAGGGGTCATCCTCGCTGCGCTCGGACGCTCCCCCTCGAGTTCGAAAAGAAAAACCGGAGCCGGACACGTCGTGGGTCGAGCCGTTGAAGACAGCGACTCAAGAGATCAAAGATCGAGCCTTGTCTTCACTGACGCCCGACGAGCGGTTCACCCTTGCTCGATTCCATTGCTGGCGGTTCGGCAACTGCACGAAGCAAGAGGCGAGCAACAAGAAGAAGGCGACCAGCATCTCCGGCGCTTTCGCCTCGATGGGTCTAGATCGCGTTTACGGCGAACATCACCGTCGGCGAATACGTCAGCTACGCAGTCCGGGTTCACGAGCGTTGCGACGGCCGGATTACGTCCCGGCGCGTGGTGTATGAACTGCGACCCCGGCGAAGTGGCGATCAGCTGATAACGGCCGAAAGCCTGGCCCTCTGATTGTCGCTGACGGCGTTCATTCCTTCGAGCTGCATGTATCGTCGTTGCAGCTGCCATTCGTCGTTCTGCTCGAGCAGCAGCGCACCGACGAGCCGTACGATCGCGGCCTCGTTGGGAAAGATACCTACAACGTTAGTCCGGCGTTTGATCTCGGCATTGATCCGCTCGAGTGGGTTCGTCGAAGCGAGCTGCTTGCAGTGGGCTTTGGGAAAGGCCATGAAGGCGAGAACGTCCTCTTCAGAATCGTCCAGCATTGCCGAGAGCTTGGGAAACTTCTCACGTAGTTGGTCGGCGACAGTACGCCATTGCTGGTGTGCTGCTTCGGCCGTTTCCTGAGCGAAAACCGTGTTGATCAGCGCGAGCATCATCTGCCGCTGTCCTTTGCCGGCGTGGGCCAGCGCATTGCGCATAAAATGCACGCGACAACGCTGCCATGTGGCTTTGAAAACCTTGGCGATAGCCGCCTTGAGACCGACGTGCGAGTCGGAGATCACCAGCTTCACGCCGCGCAGACCGCGTCGGGTCAGGCTTCTGAGAAACTCCGTCCAGAACGGCTCGGCTTCGCTAGGGCCCGTCGCCAAGCCTAAAAGCTCGCGCGTACCGTCGGTATTGACGCCCACGGCCAGTATAACGGCGACGGAAACGATACGGCCCGACGCGCGCACTTTCACGTAGGTCGCGTCGATCCAAAGATACGGCCAGTCGCCCTCGATCGGCCGGTTGAGAAATGCTTGTACGCGCTCATCGATCTCGCTGCACAGGCGCGAGACTTGACTCTTGGATATCCCCGTCATCCCTAACGCTTTGACCAGCTCATCAACCGAGCGCGTCGAGATGCCCTGAATGTACGCTTCCTGGATTACCGCCGTCAGTGCTTTTTCGGCCGTGCGACGAGGCTCAAGGAAGTCGGGAAAATAACTGCCCTTGCGCAACTTGGGGATGCGCAAGTCGATCGCGCCGGCGCGCGTTTCCCAGGGCCGGTCGCGGTAGCCGTTGCGGGAGTTGTCGCGGGGAACGGTTCGCTCGCCGTAGGCGGCGCCGCACAGCGCCTCCACGTCCATCTCCATGAGCTTCTGAGCGGCGAGATGGAGCATGTCCCGGACGAGGTCGACGTCGGGCCCCTTTTCAGTGAGCTCCGTAAGTGCGATACTGGTCTTGGCCATTGTGGGTTCCTTTCGTGTCGGTAGTTCTTTTGTAAAAACAACCTTCGCCCAAAGCCACGATGGCCGCTCTCTATCCTATTGAGGGCGCCCTTTCATACACCACGGGCTGGGACACGATCCAAGACGCCGAGCGTAGGGTCGCATATCGGTCACTTCGGGGCGAATGAGTCCTTCGTACCGCGAGCCTCGCTATCGATTCCTATCGTTCTATGTTCTGCCGCGGATCACGCACCGCTCGCGCTGCGCGCGTGAAGGGCCCGTCAAAGCGCTCGTTACTTTGCTCCTGAGACTGGTCCTGGTCACGCGAGCGTTGGTTCCGAAGCAGCTCCGCTTCCCGCATTCTTTCTCGCGCTTCCTCGTGATCGTGAAGCCACTCCCCGAATGCTTGCGGCTTCAGGTCCCGATATGTTGTCGCCACGACTTTGCGCATCGCGCGTAGAGCATCGCGACCAGCGTTGAGTCGTTCTTCGATGGAGAGCTCAGAATCCGCGATCTCGCGCTTGCGTTCGCGGTACGTTTCGCGGGCGGCATCGATGCGATCGTTCAGAACGGCCCGCATAGGCTCGACGACCTCGGCTTCGTAGACCCGGCGCAAGGGCGCAGCCTCCCGCTGAGCCTCGATATTTCGAACGTGGATCGTTTCCTTACCACCGGTTCGCTCAAGGAGTTCATCGTAGCTGCGTGTCGTTGTCTTGAGCGAGATGCGTTGCGCGATGTGCTCGGCGAGGTCATCAAGGTCCCGGAAGGCGGTGCGCGGCACGACGATGTCCAGCCCGACCTTGGAGCGACTGGCGGCCACGAAGAGCAGCTCGGCCGAAGCGCTGCGATCGATCAGCGGAACCGCGGCATCCACGCTTGCGCCCTGCGCTTTGTGAACGGTGCTCGCATTGGCGTAGTCGAACGATTGGTACGCGCGCGGCGAGAAGGACACGACGCGGCCGGCGGCTCCGTCCATCCGGACGACGATACGGTTCGGGTTTGCGTGAAGCACCTCGCCGCGGTCACCGTTACGAACACCAAGACCGCGTGTTCCTAGACTATTTTCAAGAAACATCAACCTGTCGCCGACGGCAAACTCCCGCGTTCCGCCGGCGGTCATGTAGCGTCGCCCGGATCCTTGTCGCCCGTCCCGACGACGATGCTCTTCCGAAAGATGACGCACGCTGTCCTTATCGGAGGCAAGAGTGACCGTATCTCGGCCCTCAGACTGATGATCGCGTGCCAACGAAACCGCCGCATCGACGCCCTCATCACGGTTGGCGACCCACGCGATCGCTCCGTGTTCGTCGAGGGAGCCCAACGCATCGCGGACCAGTGCGAGCCGTTTGGTTGCGTCTCGCTCGACGATCGCATCGGCGAGCTTTGTGACGGCCGCCTTGTGCCAGTCACGTCGCTGCCGTTGGATGTCGCGTAGCTCGCTATACGTCCCCGCCTCGCGAGCAGCCTCACGAACGATACGAAACGACGCACCGAAGTCGATTGGCTGGAGTTGCCGCACGTCGCCAATCTCGACGACCATGGAACCCCGTTCCCGAGCAAGCTGAAGTATTCGACCGTTGGCGCGGGAATCGACCATGGCGGCCTCGTCGACGACGACGATGCTGCCGTGCGGAATCACCGGCACGTGCCCTTCTTCGAGAATCCGTGCCCTCGCCGTGTTGACACACTTGAAGCCGGCCTCCAGTTCGAGGCGTTCGGCCGCTGCTTGAGACAAGGTAAGGCCAACCACCTCGCGACCGGTCTGCTCGCCCAGCACCCGCACCGCCCCCTGAATGGTGGTCTTGCCGACGCCGGGTAAGCCGTCCATAGTGACAAGAGACCCGCGCGAGAGGCCGTGCAGCGCGTCCCGTTGCTCGGTGGAAAGCTCGAAGTGTTCGGCCCGTCGCGTCGACTCTTGTGCCTCGTATGCGGTGATGGCGCGGTCGATGTCGCCGCGGGTGAGACCGGAACCGGACCTAGCCAGCGCCTTGGCATCATTTTCGAGACGGTCCTCGATCGCCAAGACTTCGGTCGTCGTCATTAACGGCTGCGCGGTATCCGCTGAGAGCACGCGCACCGAGCCGTCGCCTACGACGCGATCGCCCAGCCGTTCGATCTCGGTCGGATCGGAGATCCTCGATGCCAGCCACAGATCAATATCCTCGCGCGTGAACGTACTGCTCTGCGCCGTCACGTCGCTGAGCACGATCGCCGGATCGCCGCCGATTCTATCGATGATGTCCTGCTCGGACTCCTCAATAGTCTGAAATGTCGGCATATCGCTGCGGCCGTCGTTCAGCACGGCATCGAGCGGTAGAACTTCACCGGATTCCCGTTTGCGTAAACGCTCGTCGGTCTCTGCCTTGGCATGCTCGGATCGCATCTCGGCGACGCGTTGCTCGATCTCGCCGACCTCGATCCCCTGTGGTGTCAGCGCCCGGCGCAGCTCACGCCGTTCTTCTTCGTGCGCCAACCGCAGCTCGCCGATACCAACGTCGCGCACTATCACCCGACCCTGCGGCTCGGCGTGAAGCTCGCAGCCGTATCGTGCAGCGACAGCGTGCAGCGTCGCCCAATCCGGATCGCGGCCACGCTGACGTGCTAGGTCCAATGCTACCTGCAAGCGCGGTGCAACGGTTGCATCAGCGTAGCGCTCGAACGTGCCGTCGCGTTGCCGATAGCCCTCGAACGAACGGCGCTCCTGCCGCACGAGCCGCTCCTCCTTCCGCTCTGCGCGCCAGGCCGCGAGCTCGTGAACGTCAGCCCAGCGCACGTGCGCCGTCTCGAGTCCTGCGTCTTGCACGACGGCAAGCCCGTGGTCATGATCGAGGCCGTGGTCGAGCTCCACCTCCCGCTCGGCCCAAGCCATACGGCGGTGCAGGCCGGTGCGATCGTACGCAAAACCAAGACCCGGGTCGACGCTTCCTACGGCAACGTGTACGTGGAGATTTCCGTCGCGGACGACGGCGTTGTCGCCCTCGTCGCGCCGGACTGAGCCGTCGAGGTCCCGCTCGTAAACCAGCGTGTCCCGGTGAACAACGGCAACGGATCGATGATGGCCTAAGTCGAGCTTCGTAAGCACGTCGCCGACGTGCGCATGGACCTGCTCGTCGGTGAGCTTGCCACTCTCGCGAGTATTCCAGGACCAGACGAAATGCATGGCGCCGGTTCGAACGCCGGGATTGCGCGCGGCGTCGGCATCGATTTCAAGACTTGCGCTGGAAAACGATGCGCAGTTTCTAACCAGAATCGAAGACGGTCGGGCGCCGCCGCCGGCCGTTGGACTCCAGATCGCGTCGACACCAAGATCAGCGCGCGCCTCGGCTTCGGCGTAGACCGCATCCAGTACATCGGAAATCTCTTCCCGCGTCGCTCCCTTTTCGCTGATCGCATAACCAACGAGGTATTCGATCAAGCCGGACGCGCCGCCGCCGGCCGCGGGTGCAGCACAAAGCTTGCCGACCATCTTACCCGGTCCAGCCTCCGCCGCGCCGCCGGTCGTTCACTCGAACTTCTTGATCGTGCCGGCGTCGCAGGGGAACTAACGCGTCCGAGACGATCCGCTTTGCCGCATCGAGTTCAACGATCGCAGCGTCAACATCAGTGCGCTTCAGGGCCTGCACAACCTGCGAGATCCGATACGAGACCTGGGCGAGCGGTTGCGCGATCTCTACCGCGCTCGTAGCGTACGAACGCTCTGGCTCAGCCAGCGCGTTACTGACGTATTCCGCCATCGAGACGCCGGCTGATGCAGCCCGTTCCCTCAGCGCATCACGGACGCGCAGCTCAACATCAAGCGATAGCACAACGCGTCCGCCGTGTCGATTGCCGACGGCCTTGCTTATTTTCGAACTCGCGTGGCCCTTGGGCACCATCCTGCATCCTTATCTGAGGTTACTGCTGCATGTGGCCAGGATTATCGCATAACGTCGCGGCGGCATGCGTCTCATGTAATGCACGGAGGGTGGGCCACTGTGGCTCGATCAGCGTGCACGGATTGAGACGCATCGAAAATGCAGTTCTGCTAACATTGCGGTTGTGCGGTTCGGTAGAGGCGCACAACTCTACAGCGCAAGACAGATGTAACGGCGGTAACACATGACGGATTCGCAACTTCAGTCCATATTAGACCGGCTCGAAATGCTCGCTCCGCAAAAGCGCTTCAGCGACAAACGCGAGCGCCTTGCGTCGGCGCGCGAGCGGCTTCTGGCGTTGCACGCACGCGGCCACTCCTGGCGCGCCATTGCACGAGAGATTTCCTCAACTGGCGAAAAGGTAAGCGCAGACCTCTTGCGATCCATCTGCATTCCGAAGGGAAAGCGTCGTGGGCGCGCTACCCGTAGGCCCGGCAACACAGCGTTGCAAACGGCGCCGGCGATGGATCCACGATCGGTGCTTGTCGACAGCGGAACTGATTCGCGCTTCGGCGCCAAGGGGCTGAAGCTATGAAATCCCGCCGCGCTATCTTCACAACCGCGCCAAAAGGCGGCGTTGGAAAAACGTATATCGCCAAGCTGCTATACGACCTACTACCGGTGAGCCACCGCACCGTGTCGGCCTGGGACCTGGACGCCGCAACGGGTACGTTCGCGATATACGATGATGCTATCAAGACGTTCGACCTGAATGGCGGCCACAGTTCGTCGTCCTGGCTAGACGACTGCTACCGCGAAGAGGTAGACGACGTGCTCGTCGACGTGCCAGGCGGGCGCATCGATGACTTGCTTCGCACCTTCGGCGACGACAATGTCGGCGCGCTGGTGAGCGCTGTTATGGACGCGGGTCGCGAGTTCGTAGTTATTAACCCGATCGGCGTCATGATTGCCGAGACCGTAACGGCGCAGGTAACGCTGAACGCCTTCGCGGGGACGAGCGCACGCGTCGTCATTGTGAAGAACGGGCGCTTCGGTGCAGCCGACGATTTCGTAATCTACGACGGCATTGACGACGGCGGTCGCCGTCGCTACGGGGCAACTGGCGCACTTGCGGAGCGCGTTGGTGCCGAGACGGTTTTTCTCCCATGCCTTGCCCCACGTCTGCTCGCGCAGCTCGATGCGGAGCAGCTCAGGTTCGTCAGCGCATCCGGCGGTGCCGGTGTTGAGCGTCTTGGGCGCCTCGGTGCCGCACGCGCAAAGATGTATCTCGCATCAGCCGCGGAGGCGTTTCGGGGTTCGTCGCTCGATCTGGCGGGTGCCATTCCCCACCGCAAGGCGGCGTCATGAATAAGAGCGCTGGCGCAAACGCGCGGGAGCGCTATCTCTCGTCGCTCTCACCCGAAGATGAGCTCGTTGCGAGGCGTTCCGCCGAAGAGACCGGCATCCCGGAGAACGATCCAACGTGGCTACTGCTCAGCGAAGTGCGGCGCGCTTGTCAAGAGGCAAACCGCTGCACGGCGGAGCTTAAGCTTACCGCCTCCGAGGCAGCAGCTCGGATAGTACGTGCTAGTGCAAGCGATACAGTATCGAAAACCAAAGATGATGCGCTTGCAGAACGCACCGCGATCGCCATCGGAGCTCAGGTTGCGAAGAACGAGCGCGTAACCGAGGCCGTCGCGAACGCGATCCGCGAAATCGAGCGCGACGCGGTCCGCGCGATGCGCGGGCTGGAAACGGCCATTCGGGATTTCATGCGCCGGCGTGCCGCTGCCCCGGCCGCGTCGATGATTTTCGCGTTCTCACTCGGTGTCGTAAGCGGGTGTCTCTCGATATGGGGGACATACCACGTCGCAATCAGCTACGGCCAAGACCTCGGCTATCGCGCCGGTTTTCATGACGCACGCCTTTACGATCGGAGTCACCAATGACCGCATCCGTCCTCGTTCAAGAGCGGCAGGCGAAATTGATCGCGCTCGCTCTTCAGGTCATTGATCCAGCCGGAGCCATCATCGCTGGGGTGTTCGTGCTTCGCTACGCCGTGGCCGCGGTAATGTCAATGCTACGCGGTGGCCAGAGTTTCGACCCCGCAACGGCGCTTTGGCTCTGTGGGTTGGTCTTGGCTCTCGCAAACGCGCTGACCGCAGTAAATCTCATCCTGCGTGGCGTCGGCGTGCCAACGCCGAAGGTACCGACGAGTTCGCTGCGCTGTGCGATTGGTATCGCGTTGATTGCCGCAGCGCACGTTCCGCAGGTGGCGAGTTGGATTGAGAACATCGTGCCATCGTTTGACCTTGCATCGACGTTTGCGATATGCGCTGCGGCAGCTGTCGGGCTGGGAACCGGCGCGGTCGGCACGGTTAAGGCGGCGCGCAACGTGTTGACGACGTCAACCGCAGCCGTCAGAGTCGCGAGCCGGAATAGTTCGCGGCACCGCGCATTGAAGGGCGAGTTAACGCTGTCTGGAGGAACAGCGCGGGGCATGTTTGAGGAGCGTAACCTCCTTACCGGCGCGCCGCTACGCGGAGAGATATTACTCTATGGAGAGCAAAGCGCCAGGCGTGGGACGATCGCCATCGGCGCACCTGGGTCATCGAAGACACGATCGAAGATCTACCCCGATTTGTTTTGGGGGCTAGGCTCTTCGCCGCTCGCTGGAGCTCTGGTATTCGTTACAAAACGGCGCGCCACACAAGATTGCCTTACGATTGCCCGCGCATTCCGCCGCCGCGAGCAGATTCATGTTGTTGGTATCGGTGCTGATCGTGAGCATATCGATATCACGGCCGGTATGACACATGAGTCGATTGGTGACGCGATTCAAGACGGGCTCGGGATATCACACTCCGATTTCTGGCGTCATGGGCCCTCTGCTTTCGTCGAAGGCTTCATCGAAATCGCCCAATCTCTCGCACCAGCGACAGTTCACGTTCCGGCCGATGTCGATAAGGAGGGCAATGTCAGGCCGGGCGGTGAGGCGTATGAGTTCCAGATAGCGCGCGGGTTGCCAACAGTACTTAAGCTCATCTCGCTCGACGGGCGCCGTTTGGACGCGGTCTTTGCATTTGGCTTCCGCCTCGCGATTGAACTTCAGGAGTCAGACCCGGATCGCGCCAAAGCGCTGAGCGAGCTGCTTCACGAGGTGAAGGAGCGCGTTCTACCTCTTATGATTAGGGACGCGAAGCTTGGCGAGGAGCTGCGGCAATCCGTCCTCCCGCAACTTCAACCATTTGCGCGAGGTCCGCTTCGTGAAGCCTTCTGCGATGCAGACGGCATCGACCTTGGGTTACTGGAGAAAGGAGACGTGATCCTCATCGAGGTGGACGAAGCAGAACACCCGCGCGCCGTCGCTACCGTCGTTCGCATGGTGTTTCGTCGCATCGTTCAGATGGCCCGGGACCGTACGGCGTCCGATCGCGTCGGTTTTCTTGATCCGGTCATTCTGCTTTGCGACGAGTACACCAACTATGCGGCACCAGGGCACGTACAAGCCTGGAACATTGTTCGGGAGTCGAATTTTTGCCCAACCGTCGGTATCACAAGCGTCAGCGCGCTGGTGAAGCAGCTCGGCGACCGCGCCGCCGCAAACGCCATCGTTGCAAATTTCGCCAATAAGTTTTTCTTTGAGGTGNNAGACACGTGATTTGGCGCGCGAGCTCATTGGCCAGTCAGTCGTGCTCCGGCGTGGGAAGACTGAGGGCACATCGCGGTCGCACGGGAGTTCCTCTACGGCAAATAGTGGCGGCTCGCACAGCTCGAACGGTACGTCGCAAAGCGAATCGTCGACCGAGCATTTGGAGGATGTGCTAAACGGCAGTGTTTGGCGGGCATTGGGAGCGGGACGCGATCACGCGACCGCCATCGCATTTGTGCGAACGCCCGACGGTGTGAAGACGGACGTTGTGGTTTTGGGTGTGCTCGATCCGGCGACTGAGACCTACACTGCTCTACCTGCGTAA
>PMUK01000053.1 GCA_003166915.1 Candidatus Cybelea palsarum | reverse complement strand
GTTGCAAATTGTTGCGTTTCTCCGCCATAACGCGAAGAACGGGTTCGGGGACCAGTGCGGCGACGTCGCCGCCGAGAAAGAAGACCTCCTTGACGAGACTGGAGCTCACGAAAGAATATTTCTGATCCGCCATCAGAAAGAGCGTATCGACGTCCGAAAGCGACCGGTTCATCATCGCGGCCGACATCTCACTTTCGAAGTCGGAAACAACGCGAAGACCCTTCACGATAACGTCCGCTTCGGCCGCTTTCACGTAGTCCGCGAGAAGGCCGCGAAAATGCTCGACGCGCACGCCGCCAATGGACGTCACGCTGGCCTTGAGCATATCTTTACGTTCCTGCAACGAGAACATCGGAGTCCGTTTCTGCGGGTTGACGACGATGGCGACGATCAGTTCGCCGAAGCACCCGGCGGCGCGCTCGATCACGTCCAAATGGCCGTTCGTAGGCGGATCGAACGATCCCGGGTAGACGGCGCGCGTCACGCGCTCGAGTTTGCCGTTCGTCAAGATTCCGGCGTTAGGAAAGCGAGCCCGACATCGCCGTAGACTTCTTCGCGCACCGAGTGATACCCGGGTATCTGCGGCAAGATTCGCTTGGCGGCGTGCTCGTAAACGACAATCGCCTCGGGAGCAAGCAATTTCCGTTCCAGCATCAGACGGAAAAGTTGCAACGGCACCGGATCGGCGTACGGCGGGTCGAGATAGACGATGTCGAACGGCCCTTCGAGGCGGTAGAGCGCCCGTTCGGCCGGTGCCGGAAAAACCGTCACCACCTTTTCAATACCGAGCTGCTTGACCGCTTCTTCAATCGCATTGGCGACGTCACGTTGACCTTCCACCGCGACGACGCGGGCGGCGCCGCGTGATGCGGCTTCAAAACCGATCGCACCGGTGCCGGCGAAGAGATCTAAGAACGCGGCGCCATCGACACGATTCATCAAGATCGAAAAAAGCGATTCCTTGACGCGTCCCGGCGTCGGACGCACTTGCGTGCCCTTGGGCGAGCGAAGCTTTCGACTTCCGAGCGATCCACCGGTGATCCGCGGCACGCTTTCTTAGAACTCCTGCGGCGCGAGCGGCTGGAGTGACGGCCGAAGCCACGAATCGTCGCCAAGCCACTCGTAGCGGATCGTGGAATACGGAACCGTGCCGTACGAAAGCAGTTGGTCGTGGAAATGCCTCAAGGAAAATCCGGCGCCCTCGCGGTCGGCTAAGAGTCCCAGCAGGATTTCGATCTGCGTCTTTCCGACGAGATAATCGATGGCTTGTCCCGGTCCCATCGCGAAGCGCGTTGCCTCGCCGCGCGCCGTTTCCTCATCGATGCCGGCGTTCTTTTCAAAGTATGCAATCGCTTGCGGCAGCGTCATCGCGCCGGTAGCCAAGCCGACGTCAACGCCGATTCGAGTCGCGCGGTGGCGCATCAAGTGAATCACCTGTTTTCGAGCGCCCGGATCGTCTTCGTATAAGCCTTCGCGCATCAGCATCTCTTCACCATAAAAGGCCCAGCCTTCGGCGAAAACGCCGTCACCTTGTACGTGACGCACGAAGTCCGGATTATGATAGGCGTAGGTGAACTGCATGAAGTGACCCGGGATTCCCTCGTGGCCGAGCAGCGGTAGGACCGACTGGCGCGCCTGTGCGACGAAGAAGCTTTGATTGGCCGAACTAAAATCCGGCACGAAATAGAAGCCCTGCGAATCGCTGGAAAACATCTGCGGCGGGTTCATGAATCCGCCCGGATACGTCGCCGCCAAGGCCTTCGGCACCTCGACGATGTGGAACGGCCCGATATACGGCGGGATGTCCACGATCTCGTGGGAGTTGATGAACGCGATCAGCCGCTGGAGGCTCCGTTCGTAGTACGCTAAGAAGGCCTCCTTCGAAGCAAATGCGGGCGGCGGCGAGGCCGGCGGCTCGTGCGCGTCGCGGCTGGCTTCCCACGTTTCTAAAGCACGATCTCTCGCCAGCTCCAATCGGCCGATTTCGGCAACCTGCGCGGAGTTGAACGGCAGAAGCAGCACTCGCCGGAGATACCAATCGTACTGCTTGCGTCCGACGGCGAAGCCGCCCGCAGCAAAGCCGTTCATGTGCACGTCGAGCCAGCTTCGGTAGGCATGCAGGGCCTTTAGTGCGACTCCCTGTGCCGCAGCGAGATCGCTGCGTGTGGCAGGCGATGTGTCCCGTGCAACCTCGTCGAGCGTTGTCGTGTACAGCGAGTCGCCGTCGCGAATATCTTCCGAAGCAATCTGCGCGAACTCGCGAACGGGCTGCGTGAGATTCGCTCGCCCTTGATCGAGCACGTGAGGACATGCCCGCAGCCGTGCGATTGCGGCGCGCACGCGAACCTCGTCGGTGGCATACTTCCGTTTCACGATCGAGAAGATCCCGTTGCTGCACTCGCCTTCATACAAGCTCGGATTGCGTTGCAACCCTCGCAAAACGGTTCGCCCCCACCAGTCGCCCTCGAGATTCGCGCGTATCAGCAGATAGTCGACTCGCTCGTGCGCGGTCGCGTCCGGCGGAGGCTCGAGGGCAGCCAATTCGTTGCGATAGCGGCGCAAGCGCGCCATCTCCGAAGCTTGTGTTGCCGGCGAATAATCCGCGAGCCGCGAGTCGTACGTGTGAATCCCCGCGTCGGTCGCGGACGATGGATTCTCTGCAAAGGACCACATTGTATAGCTACGCTCGAGATCGACGAGCTTGGTTTGGTAATTGGCGGGCGGTGTCGCCGCAGTGCAAACCACGAGGCACGCAACGCACGCGAGAAATCCGCGGTCGATCATGACGCGCGTACGCATTGCGGCACGAACTCCAACAGCTCTGGGAACGCGCGAATCGTATGGGCAGGCGGCGGCACGTCGTCGGGGTACCCCCGGCCTTCCCAGTCGATCCATACCGTTTGCAGGCCGGCATTCTGCGCCCCGGCGATGTCGTCGTGCGGATCATCTCCGACATAGCACGTGTGTCGCGGCTCCGTTCCCAGGACGCGCAAGAGCCGCTCGAAGGCGGCCATCGAGGGCTTTCGTTCGCCGATCTCGCTGCTTACGAGGACCGGCCCGGGGAAGCCGGCCTGCTCCGCTTTACGCTTCTGCAGGGGGTTCCAACCGTTGGTTAACACCGCTACCAGGATTCCGCGCTTTTGCAACTCTTCCATTGTCTGATCGACGCCCGGGAGCGATACCAGGAACTCCTCAACGCTCTCCACGGCCATCTCCCGAAACGACGCCACGAACCAATCGCCGTTGGCCAAACCGCGCTCGGCTGCGAAGAGACGAACCGCTTCATCGATCGTAAACTCGCCGCTTCGCTGACGCTGCAATAGACGATCGACGGCATCGATTTGGTCGGAAAGGGTACCCATCACCCGGCCCCCTCGCGACGACACGCTCTTAAGCAGGCGCAGAAACGCAACTCGCTCGAGATGATTGTCGATTGCAAGCGTGTGATCGAGATCGAAGCCGATTCCTTGGATCGCATCCATCGTCTAGTGACCTGTAACGCCCACTAGCGCGGCCCAGGGCCGGTTACGACACGCACGAAGTCCTGTGGCCGAACGTATTTAGCCAAAGCCGCCCGAACGCTCTCTTGCGTCGCAGCGAGTTGTGCGCGCGCGTCGACGACGTTCTGGTCGAGCGGAAGATCGAGCGATGCATAATTCAGTAGCTGTCCGGTCACGCCGTCGTAGCTCGCTTCGCGGATCGGGACATCGCCCATCAGTAAGGCCTTGGCGCGCAGTAGCCGATCGGGTTCGATCGACTCGCGTTGCAGCTTGGACAAGACGGCCGTTATTTGGGACTCGGCCGGCACGATATTCTGTGGATCGCAGCCATATTCCAAGGAAAACGTCGCTCGAGTCTTGTTCGCGGCGAAGCGGCTTTGGATCGAGTACGCGTAGCCGTGCACTTCACGCAGATCGTGGAAGAGCAACGACGAGTAGAATCCGCCGGTTAGAACGCTGTTGGCGAGCTGGAGCAGCGGCCAGGCGGGATTGTTGCGGACCAGATCGAGCGTTTCCATCAAGCGCACGGAGGATTGCACGCGCCCGGTTGCCGGAACGTCGATTTGACTTGCCACGTTTTGCGGGACGGGCGGCAGCTCGACGTTCGGCTTCGGCCCCGTCGCCCGCCATGCTCCGAAGTACTTTTCAACGATCGCCTTCGCAGCGTCCGGCGTCGTATCGCCGATCACGACGATGGTCGTGAGGTCGGNNTTATTTAAAGCGACCTCCGCCAGGTGTTGCGGTGTGGTCATGTCCCCGGCAAGTTCACCCGTGGTCTGTTGCTGCACGACGGAGAAATCTGCGGGCCGAAACGCGGGATGGAGCTCCTCGTCCGCGAGCAACTGCATTCCGCGGTCGAACTGCGACGACAGAACGTCGAGCCCGAAATCGGTGCCGGCCTCGGTCGACGCCGCGATCTTGTCGAGCTCGGTTTGGAATGCGATTCGGTCATACGTCGTCGTTCCGAAGGGTAGAAGGCCGCCCGTTACGTCCGCCACGCCTTCCTGTCCCGGCGGCACTTGGATGTCCTCGTTGTTTTGAATCTTGCCCGCGACCACGACCGTATGCGAAATGCTTTCGGGCTGCACGATCAGACGAATGCCGTTGGCCAAGGTCATATCGGTTGGCGAAATCGTCTGCTCCGGCACTCGCAAGTTATCGAGAATGTGCTGCGCCCAGCTCGGCAGCGGCTCGTGCGAGGTCGGAGGAATTTCGTTGTTCTCTTTGGCCATCTGCCCGCTCGGCTTCGCCACGCCGGCGTTTTGCGGCACGGCATAGGCGACGACAACACGCTGGTTGTCGAGGTAGCTTCGCAACACTCGGTTGACGTCGGCGACCCCGACTCGCTGATACTGCGCGACCATGTCGTCGGGCGACGTGAGGCCTTGCACGGCGACGGCTTGACTCCACTCCAAAGCCAAGCCTTCGATCGAGTTCGCATTGAACTCGAGCTGCGAAATCTCGCGGAGCTTGGCAGCCTCGACGAGCTCCGCCGGGACTCCCGTGTTTTTGTAGCCGTCGATGATACCGCGCAGCTCGCGATCCACGGTCGCGGGCGGTATGCTGACCGGAACGGCGGCAAACGCAATTCCAAGACCTATCTTTGGGAAGGCTTGCGCCTCAAAGCCGGCCGCCAGGGCTTGTCCCGTATACGGCATGCCTCCCAGATTGCTGCGTGCGCTCGAGAGAACGTCTCCCAAGATCTGACCGGTCGCATAGTCGGGACTGTCGTAACCGGGAAAGCGATAGCCCAACGCGACCGCGGTAAACGCTTGATCCGACTTCTCGTGAAAAACCGCGGCTTTGAGCTGCCGCAGATGCACGGGCTCGCGCGCGGGAAGTTTGGCTGATGGTATATCGCCAAAAAGCCGGCGCACCTGCGCGATGGTCTGCGCGGGATCGACGTCCCCGGCAATGATATAGACGGCGTTGTTTGGATGATACCAGGTATGGTAGAAGCGCAGCAGCTGCCTGCTATTGACGTTGTTGGCGAAATCGGCGACGGTTCCCAGCGTGTTCTTCGCATACGGCGTACCGCCGATAAGGCGATCCTGCATCTTTACGAAAAGCCGATAGAAGGCATCGCTTTGATCCTGCTGTACTTCTTGCGTGATCGCACCACGCTCTTGGCCCCATAGCTTCTGCGACATCAGCAGGCCCGTAGCGCGCGACCGTTCGGCCCGTAGCGCGATGTCGAGATAAGCCGACGGCACGGTAAAGTAATACTGCGTGACCGTCGTCGTCGTATCGGCGTCGAAGTCGCCGCCCGTGATTCCGACCGCTTCCATAAGTTGAGAGGACGAAAGCGTAGCGCTTCCCCGAAACATCATGTGTTCCGTCGCGTGAGCGAGGCCGGGAATCCACTGCTCGTCGGAGCCGGCCTCGTAGTTGAGAACCGTCGTAACGACCGGCGCCAGAGTATTGCGTACGACGATCACGCGCAAGCCATTGGAGAGCGTCGTGCGCGCCACGTCGGGTGAGGCAGCGTGCGCCCCGGTTCCAAGCACCGCAAAGAGCACGGCCGTGACGGCCGCCATGAAGATGCCCCGCTTATACATTGGCGGCGCTATTCGCGCCGCGGCCCGCGAACCCTCACGAGGAAAGCAGCAGCGCTCGCGTACTGGGCTGGGTGCTAAGCACGGCGCGCAGCGCGGCGTGTTCCGGCCGCCCCAGCGCCGGATCGCCTGCGACGATCGACTCGGCAGCCGCTTTCGCAGCACGATACACGTCGATATCGCGCACCAAATCGCCCAGGCGCAGGTCGGCGGCTCCGGACTGGATCGTTCCCGAAAGCTGCCCCGGCCCGCGAAGCCGCAGATCCTCGTCGGCGATCTCGAAGCCATCGGTGGAGCGCGTCAGGATCTCGAGCCGTTGGCTGTCGGTATCGTCGGGATAGACGAAGACGCAAAAGGAGCTCGCCGCACCTCGACCGACTCGGCCGCGCAGCTGATGGAGCTGCGCCAGCCCGTAGCGATGCGCATCTAAAACCACCATCACGGTTGCGTTCGCGACGTCCACACCGACTTCGATCACCGTCGTCGAGACCAGCACGTCGAGTTCGCCGCGAACAAAACTCGACATGATCTCCTCCTTCTCGCGCGACGCCAAACGCCCGTGGAGCAATCCCAGCCGCAAATCGGCAAACACGTCGCGGCGCAGGCGCTCGGCTTCCGCAATCGCGCTCGTCAGGGCGTTCTCCCCTTCCTCGATGGCCGGCGCGACGATATAGGCCTGGCGCCCCGCAGCGACGTTCCTTCGCACCAAATCGTAGACCAGGCTCAAGCGACTCGTTCGAAGAGCATAAGTTAGGATCGGGGTTCGGCCGGGTGGTAGCTCGTCGATTACCGAGACGTCGAGGTCCGCGTAGACCGACTGTGCGAGCGTCCTGGGAATCGGCGTCGCCGTCATGTGAAGCGTATGCGGTGACGAACCTTTGCCGCGCAAACGCGCGCGTTGTTCTACGCCGAAGCGATGCTGTTCGTCAATGATCACGAGCCCGAGCCGTTCAAAGTCGACGCCTTCGGTGAGCAGCGCGTGCGTGCCGACGGCTAACGACGCTTCGCCGCTGGCGAGTTTTTCGAGCGCCGCCCGGCGCGAACGCGCGCCCTGGCTGCCGAAGACCGCTTCCACGCCGAGGGCGAACGGCTGCAGCAGCGGTGCGAGCTTACTTGCGTGCTGCCACGCGAGCAGCTCGGTCGGGGCCATCAAGGCCGATTGCAAACCATTTGCGGCCGCCGCCAGAACGGCGGCCGCCGCAACCAGTGTCTTTCCGCTACCGACGTCGCCCTGCAAGAGCCGATTCATCGGAACGTCACGCCGCAAGTCGTTCCAAATTTCCTCGATCGTCCGGCGCTGCGCGCCGGTCAATGCAAAGGGGAGCGAAGCCTCGATTCGTTCCAATAGAGTCGCGGGAACCTCGAACGCCGGCGCATCGTGATCGCTCTCGCGCTCGGCGCGCCGCAGTTGTGCGCCCGTTGCCAATGCGAGAAACTCCGCAAAGACGAAGCGCTCGCGCGCGCGTTCGGACTCTTGCGGCGTCTGCGGTGCATGCATCGCGCGATAAGCTTCCCGGATGGAGCCGTATCCCCGTTGGGTTGCAAGCGCCGGCGGCAACGGATCGGGTGGAGCGAGTGCGAGCAGATCGGAGAGGTTCTTCTTTACAACCATCGCGATCTTACGGGTCGCAAGCTCCTTGCTCGCGCGATAGACCGGCACGAGCTCACCCCGATAGGTTTCGTTCTCGCCGAGCGCTTCGTAGTGCGCGACGTTAACGACCGGTCCGGAGAAGATTCGCTCCACGCGGCCGCGTACCATGAGGCGCATTCCTTCACGAAAGCGTCCGACGACATACCGATTGCGACCGATCCATTTTGCGGTAAACAGAGCGCCGGCGTCGTCGTGAAGCTGCAGTTCGACGATTTCCAGACCGCGTACGCGGCGTTCTTTCACGGCGATGACGAGCCCGATCGCGTTCTCTTCGCCTCCGGTCTCGCCCAATCGCGAAGCCGGCGTGGGGAAACGCAGGTCGTCGTAACGGAAGGGCAGGTAATCCAGCAGCGCCTCTGCCGTCTCGATCCCCAGTACGCGGAAGAGTGCGGCGCTCTTAGGACCGACGCCGCCCAGTTCGGCAATATCTACACGTGGCGATTCCTGCACGATCATATCTGCGTCGTATTCAGCCGCGCCAACGCATCGTATGCCTTCCGAACTTCGGGCGTTGCGACGCCGTAGCGATCGCCCAACTCGCAAACCGCTCCCAAGATTGGATCGATCTCGAGCGGCCGGCGATGCTCGAAGTCTTGCAACATGGAAGTCTTGACGTTATCGAGTCGGGCCGCGTACGCGATTCGCGCGTCAACGTCCACTTTACCAACGACGCCCATCGCCTGCCCCACGCGAAGCGCCTCCGTCATGAGGCGCCCAACCTCCTCACGTGCCTGCGGGTCTTCCAGCATCGGCTTGATCGTCATGTTCCGCAAGACGCTAACCGCATTGAGCCCGACGTTGTTAACGAGTTTTAGCCAGACCGTCTGCCGGATTTCCGGATCCGCCTCGGCCGCAAGCCCCGCGTCATTGAAAAGCTTTACGAGTTCGGCGGTACGATCGCCGCAACGACCGCCGGGGTCGCCGAGCACGTAACGTAATCCGCCGCTCTGCCGAACGCGGCCCGGCGCGAGGACCTCGCCCGAAACGTGCACGACCGAGCCGATCACCTGAGTGTCCGGGAAGAGGTCCCCGATCATTCCGCGGGGATCGACGCTACGCAGCGCAGGCTCGCGCACGTACCAGAACGGCACGCCGTTCTGCATCGTTACCACGGGCGTATCGGTGCCCGCAAACGGCGCGACCTGGTCCAGCAGCGAGGGCCATTGATGCGCCTTAAACGCAAGGAGCAGAAAATCGAAGGCGCCGAGCGTTCGCAGGTCGTCGCTGACCGTGACCGGCGCGGAGAAGGCCCCCAGGTCGCTCTCGACGCTCAATCCGTCGCGCCGAATTGCCGCGGCATGCTCGCCGCGCGCCACGATTGCGACCGGATTGCCCGCCCGGGCGAGGGCAGCAGCGAGGAATCCGCCGATCGCGCCGGCCCCCACGACCGCGATTCGCTTCACTTGAAATCGCTAAAGGCGACGGGCAGATTCGAACTGCCGAATGGNNTCAACCTTGGGAAGGTCGCAGGCTGCCATTACATCATACCCGCGCGCCAGGCGACCCTTCCGCTTCGAGCATCCTCTCGCTGCGTCCTACGGCCCGGCACCGGCGCGCCTACGAGATGACGTTGATCGAGCGCGCCAGCACGATCGCCACCGTGATCAGCGAGATCAGCGCCTCTACGGTCATCAGAGCTTTAGCCCAGCGGGTCAGCGGCATGACGTCGGCCGGGCTAAAGGCCGTCGAATCGGTAAACGAGAGGTAGAGATAATCATAGAACTGTGGCTTCCAATGTAGATCGATGCAGGGCGGCGTCTCCTTACCGGCGATGGCCATCTGCATTTGCGGAAAGAGAAAGTCGGCGTTCGTAACGTCCGTCGCCGCTTCGACATGCGCGCGCATATCGGGGCCGTCCCCATCGAGCTCCCAGTACCAGAGCCCGAAGACGAGAATGTTGGTGAGCCAGATCTGCAGGCCGTGTTGCAACAGCGATGCAGCCGAGTGCGTTGGTCCTCTCTCGGGGTGAAAGAGCGACGCGACCAGCAGCAGCACGGAGGCGAGATTGAAGAAGTTCACGATGGCGATCAGCAGGATGCTCGCGAAACGAATGCGGCGAGTTTCGCTGTGCCGGCGAGGCGCGAGGATCGAGAGCGGTACGAGTATAAGCAAGATCAACAAAGGCGCCACCCAGATCGGGCCGATCGTCAAACGCGGAGGAAGCGTGATATAGAGCGCGACCGCTCCCAGGACGGCCAGGGAGGCGTGCCATCGCGGCTCCGACTGCACCTCCGCCTTTTGCTCTTGCATGAGTACGCACCGTTCGCTCGCCTCTTATGCGCAACCCGCCGTTTCCCGCGAGCATTATGAGGCGCATGCCTACCGATTTTCGCGATGGAAAGACTTATCCGCGCCGCGGCCGCGAGCCGAGCGGCGATGCACTCTGGCTGCTGCGAGTCTCCGATAAAGGCCGCGCGTACCTCGCCGGAACGATTCACGACTACATCTATCCATGCCCAATGGACCAAGGCGTCATGGACCGATGGAAGGTTACTCGCGAGGAGTTTGAAGATGCGTTGGTCCGTTATCCGACCGACGACCTGCTCCGCGCCTGGCTCCACGATCACGTAACCCCGCAGGACATACGCAGGGCCAACGAGTGGCTGCTTAATGAGCGTACGGAGAATCTCGACCGTCAGGATGCCGAAGAGGTAGCCGCGGTGGAACAGCGTTGACGGGCTCGATGGTCGAGTTCGTTCGCCCGGATGGAAAGACCGCGCCCGCGTACTTTGTATCGGCGTCAAACGCGCCCCAATCGCCGGGAATCGTTCTTTTTGAAGAGTGGTGGGGGCTGGACGATCGCATCAAAGCTACGGCCGATCGCCTCGCGTCGCACGGCTTCAATGTCGTCGTGCCGGATCTGTATCGCGGCCGTCATGCCGTAACCCCCGACGAAGCAACTCATCTAAGCCAGGGGCTCGACTTTAACGACGCCGCCACGCAAGACGCCCCCGGCGCCGCGCGCTTTCTGCGCGAACATGGCACCCAACGCGTGGGCGTCATGGGATTCTGCATGGGCGGTGCGCTGGCGATGCTCAGCGTGATGCACGGTGGCGAGTTCGATGCGGTGAGCACCTGGTACGGCTATCCGCCGCCCGAAGCCGGCGATCCGGGAAGCATCACCGTCCCGATTCAAGGGCACTGGGCGCTCGACGACGATCACTTCACGATTGAGGGCGTGGACGCCATCGAAAAGAAGCTCAAAGCGGGCAATGTCGCGTACGAGTTTCATCGCTACGACGCCAGGCACGGCTTTTACAATGCGGGCGAACTCGGCAAGGGAGGCCTCGGACATTACAATCGGGAGCACGCGGAAATGGCCTGGCGCCGCACGGTGGACTTTTTCAACCGCACATTGCGCTAGATCAGAAAAGACGAGAGGCCCAAGACTTGCGTGGGCCTCACGTGATCATGGTGCCAAGGGACGGAATCGAACCGTCGACACCGCACTTTTCAGGCGCGTGCTCTACCGACTGAGCTACCTTGGCGCACCGATTTTCGAGCGCACCGCATGTTCTTCGATTTCATTCGTGAACCGCGATGCGCTCGTGACGCTGGCGACGCTGATGGGGCTCGAACCCACGACCTTCGCCGTGACAGGGCGACGCTCTAACCAACTGAGCTACAGCGCCAGGACGCGAACGCCAACTCCGGAGATGGTGGGCACGGTTGGGATTGAACCAACGACCCCCCGCGTGTGAAGCGGATGCTCTCCCACTGAGCTACGCGCCCGTGCCGGTCACCGCTCTTTGGAGAAAGACGTGACGTGACCCTTCCCGCGATCGTTATCGCTGCCGTGTTAGCGGCGGCTACGTCCGTTCACTTTCCGGTATCGACCGACGATCCGCAAGCGCAGGCCGCGATCGATCGTGGCCTCTTCCTTTATTACGCGTACGATGGCGACGCCGCCGCGCGGTCGTTCGGCGAGGCGGCGTCGCGCGAGCCGGGGCTGGCGGCCGCCTTCTGGGCAATCGCCCTGGCCGAGGGACCCGACCTCAACACGCCGATGACGGCCGCGCATTTCGACGTCGCGCAGCGCGCCATCCGGCATGCCGCGCCGCTTTCGGCCGCCGCATCCGAGCGGGAAAGAAGCTTCATCGCAATCATGGCGAGGCGCTACGCCGGCACCTTCGCGGATTGGAATGCCGACGACGCCGCCTACCGCGGCGCGATGACGGCCTTTGCGGAATCCTCGCACGACGAGAACGCGCAACTCTTGGCCGCCGAGGCGCTGCTGGAACATGGCGGACTCTCATGGCAGAGCGGCCGCCCCGCCAGCGATGAATCACGCACCGCGCTGGAGCTCGATGCAGCCGTGCTGCGCGACGATCCGTCGAACGTGATGGCAAACCACTTGTGCGTCCACCTCTACGATCTGGCGCAGGACCGCAGCCCGGCGTTGCCGTGCGCCCGGCGCCTCGATGCCGCCGCATTCCCCCCGCAAGCAGAACATCTCGCGCACATGCCCGCGCACTACTGGATCGAAACCGGGAACTACCTTGCCGCACTCGCCTCAAGCGAACGCGCCTACGCTCTTCTCCTGCAACTTGAAGGAACAAATGAGGACCCAGAACACGTGCATCGCTATCTGAGACACGACGTTGCCGTCGGATACTCCGCCGCGATGATGCTGGGAAACTACGCGACGGCGCAGCTCTGGTCCGCGCGTATGGATACCGCCTACGACACGAGCTTCGATGCCCTGACGGCGCTTCGTTTCGGGCGTTACTCCGAGGCTTACGCGGCGCCGGACTCCGCCTTCGGCAATCCGGCCGTGCGAGGAATTGCGGCGCTCCATCTCGGGCACAACAACGAAGCGCGCGCGATCGCGGCGCGCATGGCCGAAAAACTGCCGGCGCACGGATATCTCCCGCAACTCTTCCTGGCGCGTGTCGCGGAAGGGGACGGAAGACCTGCGGAAGCGCTGCGCTGGATTACGCAAGCTGCCGACAATCAATATGCCGACTTTACCGGTGAATTGATCCCGCTCATGCCCGCGCAGGAAGTGCGAGGCTTCTCCGAACTGCGCCGCGGCGCAAATCCCCAAGCCATCGCGGCCTTCACGCAAACGCTGGCGCTCTATCCGAACGATCCCCGCGCGCTCTACGGTCTAGCGTCGGCGCTCGCGGCAGACGGCCAGAATGCTGCAGCCGCGACGATACGCGCGCGGTTTACACAAGAATGGGAGGGCGCCGACACGGGTCTTGACGGCGCCGATCTCCCTTGAGCGTTATACAGTTTCGCCGTTTCTCAAGCCGCGCGCTAACGCGGCCAGCACATCGCTCATCGCCTGCGCTCCGTCGGCGATGCGAATGCGAACCCTCGTACTTCGTCCGCTTGCAGCCAGGCGCGCGAGCCGGCGGCAGCGGGCGTTTTCGAAGGCATCGTCACGGCGGATCCGGATTTCCCTGAGAATCCAAAGGTCCATGATTCGCCTCGTAATTTGAAGTAATTGTACAAAAAGATTGAATTTAAAAAGGCCTCCGGTCGCTGCGGAGGCCTTCGAAGATTTCAAGTGACCGACGACGTGTTAGGTCAGTCTGTTCTCCGAAGGTCCAGCGCACGGCAACCCTACGCCGGCGTCCGGCGTGGTCGAGGAAAGCTGACGGTTATTAATCATCGGGCCTCCTTTATGGCGTGCGAGTAGTATGCGAAACTCTACCATGCTCGACGACGCTCTGTCAAACAAACATTTCGATTCGAAGCAGCGTCACGGAAGGGACGAAACCTTCCGATGCGAAGCAGGCAGTGCGAACGCTATAGCGGCGTTGGGGCGGTTAGCTCAGTGGGAGAGCGCTTCCTTGACACGGAAGAGGTCATAAGTTCAATCCTTATACCGCCCACCATCAGAAAGACCTGTAACTGCAGGTCTTTTTTCATATCCTGACCGCTTCCTTTTCCCAGTGTTCGATTTGCAGTATGACCACTTAATGACCACTTATCCCGGCAGGTATCGCCCGCCCCCTTGGACGAATCTACGCCGCCAATGGCACGAAGAACGAAGGGCGAGGGTACACTGCGTCACCGTGTAGACGGTCGTTGGGAGATGCGTATTCCCAACGGCAACGCGAAGCCAAAGATAATCACACGACGGACGAAGACCGCCGTTCTCAAAGCCGCCGACGAGTACAAGCTCGAATCGAAGAAAAAGCCGGTAAGTGACGTGACGTTCGGCGCGTATTCGAAGCAATGGCTCGAAACGGAGCGCCTTCGCGTCGCACCGGCAACGTACCTCAGTCGAGCAAACGTCATTGAGGTTCACTGCGAGCGACTTACCGACAAGCCGCTGCGCGAGATAACAGACAAAGACCTAAGGGCCATTCTTAGGCCGCTTGGCGACATGAACGTTCGGCCTGTTAAGGATGGCGAGTATGTACGGATGGGACCCGCCACCCGTGAAAAGATTCGCAGCGTTCTGCACCTCATGTTTCGCAAGGCTATTCGCGCGAGGTTGCTCGACGCCAATCCGGTCGAACTGCTAGACCCTGAGCACGAGACTCGCGTCAAAGAGATTCGGTCGCTTACGAAGGCCCAACTGGCGCGCTTCTTCAAGGCCGCGAAGGGTAACAAGTGGGAGCCGTTCTTTCGTCTCGCTCTCGCGACAGGCGGACGCCCAGGAGAGCTTTGCGCGCTGCGTTGGAACGACGTTGACTTCTCGGTGAACAGCGTTTCGATTCGGGCGAGCATAGGACGTGAGTCGGCCAACAGTACGCGACTCATACGCAAGTCTACGAAGACCGGAGCTTCTGCTCGGACGCTCGGAGTCGAAGCCGAGGCCCTTGACCTCCTGAAGCAACGATGGAAGGCACTGGGCAAACCAACGCAGGGCCTCGTCTTTGCAGTGCGGTCGCGCGAAGACGCCGCTCCGGTCCCCGTTAATCTTCGGAACCTCAACAGAGTGCTGTCCTCGATAGCTACTCAGGCAGGCATCGAGAGTATGACCCTTTATGACTTCAGGCACACGTTCGCGACGTTGATGCTGTTCGCTGGAGAGGACTTGGTAACAGTCGCGCACCTACTCGGACACAAAGGCACGAAGCTCCTGATGACGACGTATGCACACGTCCTTGACGAAATGAAGAAGCGCGCGGCTAAGACCGCCGGTACCATTCTGCGAAACGCCCTCGAAGACCAAGAGCCTGCGCCTGCGATGCAGCCTATTTCGTTCGGCGTATTCCGCAACGCGCTAAAGAAGGGTTGGTAGTTCCCGTCTTCCTTTGGCGCATTGCGCGGGCTAATGATGCTTTAGCCAAATGTTGATGGCGACCCAAGCGAGGGATGCAACAATCAAGGCCCAACCAATGGCTGGCGGAAGAAACTTGCGTGGCGGTGGCCGGTAGGTCCCCTCTTGGATGCGCCGCACACGCTGGCGGGCGTCATTACCTATGAGGAATAACATCAGCACGGTAATCGCAAACGGAAGCCACGTCGGCACGAAGCCTATAGTATCATAAGCCAGGCGGGGTTGACATGAGTGTCTGTCTCGTCGTCTCCTAGACGAGCTTATCGAGACGCTCTTTAACTACTTCAGGTATCGCGTCTATTTCAGCCTTTGGAACGCCGAGCTTAGCGGCTGCGGCTTGAATCGCCACGTCAACGCCGCTGAGTGCGACTGAGCCGGGGTCGAGTGTCGCTGCCAAGTTCGCCAGGAGTTTCGGAGTGTCTTCGGTTGCCGAGACGGTTGCCGTGAGTTTCGTACCCTTCAGTACGGTCAACGCAATCGTCTGCGTCGCCCTCTCTTTTTCTGCGGCGGTCGTTGCGGGGCTCCGTAGGGTTGCGACCTCCGAACGTATGACAGCCTTATCTCTTTGGAGTTCCTTTTGTTTGGGTGTTAGTCTAGGCATAACTTTGCTCCGTTGTTGAGTTCTTGAGTTCATGTAGTGCGACCTGAGACTTCTTCGGCTTCTGCGGTCGCCGGACGAATGCTGTTCGAAAGGCTACGGGCGTTTTGCATTTAGGATGCGATATACAACCGTCTTCGCCGTGGGCCGTGAATCGTTCGCATCCGCATCTGCAGCAATAGAGTTTGGGAACGGATTCCATTATGCGCTGAGCATCCGTTCTAGGGTCGCATCGAGCGGTGCGGTCAGGTCAAGCAATCTCTGTTGGAGCGCCGCGTTCCAGTTGGAAGACATTACGCCCGGCACGATAGAGACGTGCCCGTTAAATAGGAGTCTAGGGTTTTCAATAAGATGCGGCTCTGTAAACAAACCGGGGAGTTTTTCGCAGGCGGTGGCGAGATTCGCGGCGCTCGGGAGTTCGTAGCTCTCCAGGCTTAGCGGACCGTTGACGAGTTCGCTGATACTTTGCTCGGTTTCGGCGGTTCGTTCCGTATCGTACCGAAGTCGATATATAATCGCTTTTTGAACGCTCTCGCGAAGTTCTTTACGCTCGGCCAAAAGGGATTCGAGCGCGCTACGTAAGGTAGCGTCTGTTTTTGGTGTTGACATGAGAGTCTTTCTGAAAAGTGTTGCCAGTCGGCCTTAGCCGAGCGTGGAGTTAGTTACCAGTGAGGGTTGCCCTTAGGCCGCAACGTCCCCGGCGGTTGCCGAGTCGTCGAACTCTTCTTGCATCGCTGCTATCACGTCGGGGTCGCCTTGCACTACGGCTGCACTTATTCGCTTGCGTGTGTCGTCCGATACGTCGTCCAAGGACCCGCCGAACGTGTGTAGCCAGCGGTACCATTCGGCCGGTGAGTCTGACGTAGGAATCTGCGCGCGCTGCTCCTCGGTAAAGCAGCCGTGCTTGATGCGGCTGAAGGTTAGGTTCGCCCACTGCGGCCTGACCGGGAAGTCTCCCTCGATACACTGAGCGAGCAAAGGCGCAGGCTTTTTCGGGGGTGAGATTCTCGACGCAAGGCGCGGTCGAAACCATACAGCGTGAAACCAAACCCGTGCGGCTCCGTAGTCTTCAAGGAGCTTGTCGAGCCGTCCGGCGTTGAACGGTTCCCCTCCAACAAGCTTGAGCATGGCGGTCGTCCATAACCACGTCTCGTTGGCGTTAAGCTCGGAGTCTCCCGAGGTAATGTCTCGGAAGGCGGTTCCGTCCGGCCCGATGCGGCCCTTCAGAAGCTCTTCCGCTGTGAGCGGTGTCTTCATGGTTTTCGTTTCTCCTCATGGATTTGAACTGTCTGTGGGACAGTTCGCCGAGGTGTCTTAGTTTTCTGAGCAGACCTATGCAGCGTGTAGCAGACTCACACACGATTCACTCGCTGAGCCCTGGGGTCGTCCCCAGGCTCTCATACATGAATGCGAGAATGAAAAAATGCATATATATTGTTAGGGCGGCTCTGATCTATTG
>PMUK01000082.1:4380-5084 GCA_003166915.1 Candidatus Cybelea palsarum | reverse complement strand
TCCGGGACCGAAAGGGTGCTTCATGCCTTCGGCAGCGGCGCGGATGGCGCGTATCCCTATTATGGATTGACGCGGGATTCGAGCGGCAACCTCTACGGCGCAACCGTGGCTGGTGGTTCTTTCGGCCAAGGCACCGTCTATGAGTTTACGCCGTAGCGGCGCCGGCTCTTTACATCTTTACTTTGGCGGTCGTGATCATCGTTTTGGTGCCCGACACGGTGATCGTTACTGAGGTTTGCCCTGAGCCCGGATCGCCGACCATGAAAACCGCGCTCTCGATTGGCGCCGTCGTGTGGGATTTCTCCGAACCGCTGGGCATGTTCTTCTGATACCACGCGTAGACTTTGTCGAACGAGTCGTCGCTCGTCATAACGGTGCCCGCCGAGCTTTGACCCATGTTGGAACTGCTTCCGGACGCCTCCGTAGTGGCCCCGGGATACGCGGGCGCTTCCCCTGCGGCAGCGGGGCTCGCGGCGGTGGTGGCCGTGTTGTCTGCGGGCGAGGCGGCAGCCGAAGCATCCGCACTGGACTGACTCTGATCATTCGATGAGGACTTGCTCGCGCAGGCCGTGATGGCGAGGGCTGCCGCAACGACGACGAGCGACATCTTGAGAAAACGCATTCTGACTCTCCTTAAGTATGTATCGGGGGGTGGCTCAAAAAACCAACCGACGGGCGAACGCCTCGTACCTACGCTATAGGGG
>PMUK01000082.1:3493-4329 GCA_003166915.1 Candidatus Cybelea palsarum | reverse complement strand
CGAGGTTGAGCGCGAGACCATAGAAGCCGATATATCCGACCAAACCGTTTCCGCCGAGGGCGAACGTCGATTTGAAGCCGGTATCTACTGCCATCACGGTCGTGCAGACGATCCCACAGGCCCAGCCGGCCAGCAATGCAGCCGGGTTGAACCAGCGCGTGTAGAGGCCCATTGCTGCTACGGGGAAGATCTGCATCATCCACGCACCGCCGAGCAGTTGAAAGTTGATCGCGAACGGGACGGGGACCGTGAGTACGAGGACCAGTGCCGCGGCGAGTACTGCGAGGCAAAGAAGTTTTGCATGCTGCGTTTCGGCGGCGGGCCGTTCTTGGGTGAACTCGGCGAGAACGTTACTGGCAAATAGGTTTGCCGAGCCAATCGCCATAACCGCAGCGGGAACCAGCGCGCCCGTGGCGATCGCGGCAAAAGCCACTCCGGCCAGCCAGCCCGGGAAGAGCGCCTTGAGCAGGAGCGGAACGGCGAGGCTCGTGTGCTTGGCGTCCAGATGGATGCCGGCGGCCAGCGCACAGTAACCCATGAGTGCGAGCATCGCCAGCAAGATCGAATAGAGCGGTAAGAAAACGGCGTTGCGCTGGATGACGGACTTGCTCTTCGCGCTAAGCGCGCTCGTGATCGAGTGGGGATACATAAAGAGCGTGCACGCCGAACCGAGTGCCAACGTCCCATAGGCGAAGTACATGTTTGGTGGGACGAGAAGCGCACCAGGCGGCGAATGCGTTCGCAACGCGACGCTCGCGGCCCTGAAAACGTGTCCCCAACCGCCGAGTTTCGCCGGAATGATCACCATTGCGGCGACGATCGTCACGTACATCAGG
>PMUK01000082.1:0-3488 GCA_003166915.1 Candidatus Cybelea palsarum | reverse complement strand
GCGATGTACGGCATCGCCGCGGCAAAGCAGGTGAGTGCCACGGCGACCTCGAGGCGTCGGTCGCCGTAGCGATCGCGAATGAAATCGGCCAGCGTCACGTAGCCGCGATTTCGCGCCACGACCCAAAAGCGCGTCACGACCACGAAAAAGAAGATGAAGGCGAGCGTTGTGTACGGGACCGCGAAGAATCCGATCGCGCCCGCCCCATAGAGAAAGGCCGGAAGCGCAACGAATGTGTAGGCGGTATAGAGATCGCCGCCCATCAGAAACCAGCTCACGATCGTGCCGAACCCACGCCCGGCGAGGCCCCACTCCTCGAGCGACGAGCGATCGCCCGAACCCCACCGCGACGCCGCGAATCCCAGCACGCTCACGCCCACGAAGATGATCGAGAAAACGACGAACGCGCTAGACATCGCGTCGACCCTGGGTTAGCAGCAGCACCGCCCCGATGATGAGAGAGCCGAGCACGATCCACATGATCTGGTACCAATAGAAGAATGGAATCCCGAAGAACGCGGGTTCCAGCCTGGCGTAGAACGGCATCCAGAGCGTCCCGACGAAGGGAATCAACAGGAGCACGTACCACGCTTGCCGCTTAAAAAAACGGATTGTGTTGTTTCTCCAGTGCAATGGTGCTCGGCGGCCCGTGGCCAGGCATTACGACGGTATCGTCGGGGAGCGTGAAAAACTTGCTGCGCACGCTGTTAAGAATGTCGCCGTAGGTACTGTTGTCGCCGTACGCGCCGCCAACGCTGGCGGCGAAGAGCGTATCGCCCGAAAAGAGCGATCCTCGAAAGAGAAACGAGGAAGAACCATCCGTGTGGCCGGGCGTATGCAGCATGCGGATCGCCGCATCGTCCCCGAACGGGAGCGTTTCGCCATCGCGCAAGAGCAGCGCGCTCTTTGCGAGCGGTCCGATCGCCTGGACGTCGAGCGAGTGCATCACGATCTGCGCTTGCGGAAAAGCTCTCGCAACATCGCTCGTCGCGTCGCAGTGATCGGCGTGCTTGTGCGTGATCAGCACGTACTGCAGATGATAGTCGCCCTCGCGCAGCACCCGAAGCAGATTCTGGGGGAGGCCTGCCGGATCGACGAGCGCCGCGCGGCGGCCCTGTTCGAGAAAAAAGACGTAGCCGTTGCTGGGTTGTGGATCTTGGGAATGGCGACGCACGTCGGGACGCTCGATCGGCGGCGGATGCCACCGTTGGGCCGCGCTGTCGGCAAGCTTTCCGCCATCGAGCGCTAAGACGGTAGCGATTGCCCGCGCCTGCTCGTCGGTAGCTGCGCCTTCGTCCTTGAGCCACAGCTCGATCGTCTCTGCGGGGATGCCGGTCGCGCGGGCAAGTTGCGCGCTGCCGGAGCCGGTGCCGCGCATCGCCTTTTTCACGATGTCGCCGAAGGTGTCTTCTAATGGCAGCTCGTTGGGCATAGCCGCACTTTCGACGCCCTGCGCCCAACCGGCTGCAACCGGGCATGCATCCCGCGGAGTCGAAAAGGCCCGGAATGGAACGCGTGATCGTCATCGGCTCGGGTCCGGCCGGGCTGACCGCCGCCGTCTATGCGGCGCGAGCGAATCTTCGGCCGCTCGTCCTCGCCGGCGGACTCTACGGCGGGCAGCTCATGCTGACGACGGAGGTCGAAAACTATCCGGGCTTCCCCGAGGGCATCATGGGACCGGATTTGATGATCCGTTTTCGCGAACAGGCCGAGCGCTTCGGCGCCCGCATCGAAAACGTCGACGTCACCGCAGTAGACTTCGCAAGGCGTCCACTTTCGGTGCACACGTACGACGAGCAGTACGAAGCCGAGACGGTCATCGTCGCGACGGGCGCGAGCGCGCTTTGGCTCGACATTCCGGGCGAGGAACGCTTGCGCGGCCGGGGCGTTTCGACGTGTGCGACGTGCGACGGCGCTTTCTTTCGCGACAAGCACATCGTTGTCGTGGGCGGCGGCGATTCGGCCCTCGAAGAAGCGCTCTTTCTCACCCGCTTCGGCCGCCGCGTGACCTTGATTCATCGTCGCGATCGCTTGCGCGCGAGCAAGATCATGTCCGACCGCGCGCGCTCCAACGAGAAGATCGACATGATTTGGAACACCGTGGTCGAGGAAGTTCACGGCGACGATCACGTAACGGGGCTCCGCCTTCATAACGTGACCGATGGCAGTACCTACGAGTTCGAAACCGACGCGCTCTTCGTTGCAATCGGTCACATGCCGAACACAGGCGTTTTTGCGGGCCAGCTCGATCTCGACGAACGCGGATACATCGCCTCGCCCGATGGTTCGGTAACGAATGTCGAAGGCGTTTTCGTTGCGGGCGACGTCAACGACCATCGTTACCGTCAGGCCGTGACGGCTGCCGGTACCGGTTGCCGCGCCGCCATGGACGCGGAGAAGTATCTGGAGGCGCTCGAGTTTAGGATGGATTCCTTGGCTCCCAGCTCGTTTTAAATTCCGCCGACGAAGCGGCCGGGATTGAGCGTACGATTCGGATCGAACCGCGTTTTGAGCGCTTGCATTTGCGCGACGGCCGGCGGCGCTTTGCCCCACACGCGCAAATAGACGCGGTGCGGATGCTCGCTGGCAATCACTTGTGCGCGCGGCTCGATTTCGTGAAGGGCGTCGTCGAAGGGTTCGATCTTTGCTCCCAGCGCGCGAGCATCGAAATCGCTTACGCGCAGGATGATATCGCCGTTGAGCACGTCGACGATTGTGTCCGCGCGCAGCTCGAAGCGGCGTGCAAGTTCGTTGGCCCGCAGCGCGTTTGGCTCGGAGGCTTGCGGGGACGAAGCAATACGATAGGTGACCGAGCGTTCGCCAAGGCACGCGACGTACGCATCGACAACGCGTTGAAACGACTCCCGCGCGCCGGCGTCGAGCACGCGCGTCTCCGGCACACCGGCACGTCCCAGCGCCGAGCGCAGCTCGCGCGTCGCGCGCTCAAGCAAGGCTTCACTGCCCTCGAGCAGGACCGCGAGGCGCCCTTCCGGCCCGTCCTCGCCGTCCACCGCGTTGTGAAAACCATCGATCCAAAAGGCCGCAGCCGGACGCATCGGTGCCGCCGCCAGCTGCGCGCAGGCTCGGACGCGAGTCCGCTCCGGAAGACGCGCGAGAAAAAGTCTGGCCTGCTTCGGTAGTGGCAGGGTCTTGAAATTCGCTTGCACGATGNNCCCGCGGCTAACGTGCCGCCGACGGTGGCGTACTGCGGTCGCGGCGCATCAAAGGGAATGTACTGTCCTTGAGTGCTCAGTAATGCGGTAAGACTTTGAATCGGCGTGCCTGCGCGCACGGCGATCGTGAGATCGGCTCGCTCGTTTGCAACGATGCCGGAAAGCCGCTGCGTCGAAAGGCTAACGTCCAAACGTTCCGGCGGAAAGCCCATACCGGAGAGCGTCGCTCCGCCAACAATCGAGACTTTTTCGTCGGCGCGGTTGCAGCGGGCGAGTATCTCGCCGGCTTCCGCCGCCGTCTCCGGCGCGACGGAC
>PMUK01000208.1 GCA_003166915.1 Candidatus Cybelea palsarum | reverse complement strand
CTTGGGTGGCCACCGAGGACACTTTAGCATAGTTTGCTCCTTTGAATGTTCAGGAATCTGAACGAGCGGTTCTTTGCTTCCAGCGTCGCGCAACCCCTTTAATGGCAACTAAGCGCGGCTCGGCGAATGGTGTTCCTTGCCTACCGGCGACAAGTGCCCCCGTTATCAGTCGCACTGATTTCCACGTGTTTTCGTGCTCAAGTCTGGTGGGGGGATAGGGGATACGGTGCGCGATTCTGACCCCCCCTCTCGCGCAACGCGTTAAGCGTGATCCGATCGGCAAAGCGGGCGGCATGGAGATGCGGTAGAGCCTGACGTGGCTGCGATTCGAAGTGTAAAAAGCAACGAGCTCGCAGAGCGAGCTCGTATGTCGATTTCCGGTAGCGTTTTGAACTGCGAGCCTTAAAGCCAATGTTCGCCTAGGCCGCCGCTCGGCTCGCGAGGATTCATGGCTTAATCTTGAAGACGGTGCCGTAGTTGGGTGCGCCCCCAACCTCCGTGGTGCCGTACAGCACCTTGTTCACAGCGATTAGGGTCGCATACGGGTCCGCGCCATCCGGGACGCCTTGAAAAGTATAGAGCGTCGTTTTCTTACCGGACGTGGTGATTTTAAAGATGGTCCCGCAACCGGAAGGGTCTTGTTGGCATGCGCCGCCATATACGCCGCCAAAGGCGGTGGGGCCGTAGAGCGCGCCATTCACAGCGATCAAGCCCCCCAACGGAGTCGAACCGTCAGCGCCGCCAGCGAAGCTGTGGAGCACCTGTTCCTTACCGGACATGCTCACCTCGAAGACGGTTCCTTTGCCATCCGTACCGCCTTCCTGCGTGGTGCCGTAGAGCTTGCCCTTTACGGCAATCACGCTCGCAGCCGGGTTCTCGCCGTCTGCCCCGTTAGCTTGGAAGGCGTAGATCACGTGTTCCTTGCCCGACGTGCTCACTTTGAAGACGGTGCCAAAGCCCGCTCCCGCGCCGCCTTCGAACGTCGTGCCGTACAGCGCGCCACGCAGGGCGATCAGGGCCGCCACTGGATTGCTGGCGTCCGGGTCGCCTTTGAAGCTGTAGACCACGCTTTCGCTACCAGAGGTGCTCACCTTAAAGACGGTTCCAACCCCGTTAGCACCGCCCGATTCCGTAGTACCGTAGAGCTCTCCGTTCAGAGCGATCAGCCCTGCCACTGGAGTCGAGCCGTCCGGACTGCCGGTGAACGTGTAGACCGTACTCACGTTTCCAGAGGCATCCACCCTATAAACTGTCCCGTTGCTAGGGGTATTTCCGCCAGACGTTGTGCCATACAGCGTTCCGTTCAGAGCTATCAAGCTCGATCCCGGGTATGCGCCATCCAAAGCGCCCTGGAAGCTGTAGAGCACGCTTTCGCTACCGGAGGTGCTCACCTTGAAGACGGTCCCCAGACCTGCCGTTCCGCCCACAGGCGTCGTTCCGTAGAGCTCGCCGTTCTCAGCGAGGAGGGCTGTTTGCGGCTCCGCGCCGTCCGTGCCCCCGTTGAAGCCGTAGACCACGTGATCCCCGTGAACCTGGGGGGCGAGCGAGGGCCCTGAACCGTTAGCCGCGCTCATGGCTGACGCACCGCCATTCGGTACGCCTGTCGGGACGAGGGAGGTACCACCGGTCCGCGAGCAACTTGCAAGAATGATGCCGCAAAGTATTAGGTAGAATATCCGCACTGGTTTAACTCCAAGCTTTTAGAGAAAGTAGCCGCGCCCGTCATTGCGCGAAAAGTCCGCAGTAGGCAGTTCTCTTAGAGGAATGATGCCGCGCGGATCCCGACGTGGTGAAGCCGGTTGAGGGTCTTGATTGGCGAACCGCCGGGTGGCCGCGTTGTCGCTTGCTTAGCTGATATAGGGGGCGGCGGATTGCTTCGTCTCTGGCCGTCAGTAACGTGTATGTTACGACGATTTTCAACAATCACCAAGGTCAAGTCGGACAGTTAATAGGAATGCCGAACAGCGTCGATGCCAACTAGGACAGTTAATCTTACAGAGGCGTCGCGGCCTTTGCGAAAAGCGCGGTCTAACGCGGTCTTATAATGAGACAGAGCAAACCTCGAAGACGACGTGGCGTTATTCTAAGCGATTACGGGCTTAGCCGTGTGTTCGACGAGCAACGGCGCCTCGCGGCAGAAAACGATAGCGTAAGGGTTTCACTCGAAGCCTTCAGCGCCGGTGTCGGCTTGTCTACGCGAACGCTTTCGCGCCTCGTAAACCGAGCGTCTCCCGTCGACTTTCGCACCGTGGAAACGTTATTTTTTGCGCTCCACCTAGTACTCACCGAGTCAGACTACTTCTACGCGGCAACGTACCCGGGTTACAGAACCTCGGCAAGCCAGCTTCCCCAGCGATTAACGCCACTCATAGGGCAGGATACAGTTCTCGACCTCCTTGAGAACCTGCTTCCAATATCCCGGCTTCTCACCCTTACCGGCACCGGAGGTATTGGAAAGACCCGGCTGGCTATCGAGCTTGCACGCCGCCAGGAAACCAAGGGGGACGACCAAGTTTGGTACTTCGACTTTACAGCGGTCAAAGATGTGCGCGAGAGCATAACAACCGTAGCTACCGCCTTGGGAATAGCGATCGACGCTTCCGGGACCTTCACGACAATCCGCGACCTGCTAAGCAACGAGTCTGCGGTCCTAGTGCTCGACAATTGCGAAAACATCGCTGCGATGCTCGGGGCCTTCGTTCTGGATCTTCTAAGAGCTTGTCCTTCGCTTCGCATCCTCGCGACCAGTCGAGAGCCATTTGGGATAGAAGGTGAGCGTGTATTTCGAGTACCGCCGCTCATTACACCCGAAACCTTTATCGGGCTTTCTGCGTCCGATGCAATACGATATCCGGCCATAACGTTCTTCGCAGAGCGCGCACGATCCACCAATAACGGCTTTACTATTGATGATGCAATCGCGCCGGCAATTGCAGAAATCGTCCAACGACTGGACGGCCTTCCGCTAGGGATAGAGCTTGTCGCAGCCCGTACTGGAGAAATGTCCCCTGCCGATCTCCTCGTGTATTTGCAAACGCACCTGACTAGCCTCGAGTCTGGAGGGAACGATTCTGACCCGCGCCATCGTTCCATGCGTGCGCTCATGGATTGGAGCTTCGAACGGCTGACGGAACATGAACAAATGGTCTACTGCCGCGCATCCGTCTTCAGTGGTTCGTTTGACGCAGCCGCCCTATCGGCCATTTGCGGCGACTCCCTTTCGTTTGAAGCGGCTACGGACATAGCCTTTCAGCTCGCTCGAAAGTCTCTGCTTGAAATCGACGTTCACGTTACGCCTACGCAGTACGCGCTGATGAAAACGGTGCGGGAATATGCTCGCGAGCGACTCCAAAACACCTCCGACTGTGCCTTCACCCACTGGCTACATGCTTTGTACTACCTTCAGGTCACGGCAGACCTGATGCGGACCTTTCGTGACGAAGATCAAGGCGAAGCGCTCCAATCGATGTCGCACGACTTTGCGAACGTACGTGCGGCATTGGACTGGTTGTTTGCGACACACAACGATCACATTGGAGCGGTTCTGGTCTCGGAACTTGCCGAGTATTGGGATGCTCGCGGTGAATATAGAGAAGGGGAAGAGTGGATTAGACGGGCCCTAAACATCGACCGCGACCTCAAGACTCACGCTACCTGTGCGGCGCTGTACGAGGGCTTGGGTCTCTTGCTTTACCGGCAGTCCCGCTTAGAAGAAGCCGCGCGCGCTGCGTCTTTGAGCCTTACACATTACGAGGCGCTCGGGAACGATCTTGGTCTTTGTCGAGTGCGAAACGTGCTCGGCATTATCGATTTCGACGCCGGTAATGTGGAAAGTGCGCGCGAACGGTTCTTAGTAAACCTGGCTCACGCCCAAATGCTGCATCCACGCATCAGTGTCGCCGCTCTCGATAATTTGGGTCGGATTGAACTGGAGGTCGACGGGAACGCCAGGGCGGCACTGAGTCGCTTTCGGGAGAGCCTCAAACGGGCAACCGACATTGGCCGACAAACGATGGTCGCGAACGCGCTGGGAAACTCAGCGGAAGCGTACGCTTACCTCGGTAATCTGTTTCTTGCGATCGATTTCAGCAAACGCAGCATGCAAGTGTTTCGTGACCTTCAAAATGACGCCTTGTATTGCAGACAATCGATGAAAACCGCAATGTTCGCCGTGCGCGCGTCGGGCTTCCGAGACGCGCGGTCCGAACTCGAGATCGCGTTGGAAGCCATTCTCACCGATCCGTATCGCTCTGAGTTGTGCGATCAACTTGATTGTTTGGCGGAACTGTTGATTGACGATGGCGAAACAGAGCGAGCCATTGTTTTGCTCACGGCTACAGCCGCGCAACGATCCCGCGAAAAAGTAGAGTCTGGTTCACCTACTCTGATCAAACATCGGGACATTTTATTTCGGGCTCGCGGTCAAATGAGCATTGAAGCTTACAGGGATGCACGAAGTATCGCGGTTGGCCTAGCCATTGAAGCGGCCTTTCGAACGGCACTGGCACTATCCATGCCGGAAACAGACGGGATGGCGCGATGAATCGGTTGAGGAAGTCGTGCGCCACCAGGGGCCGATGTTTGTAGAGTAGCCTGTGATATTTTTGACAAAGTGTTAGCATGAGCCCTTGAATCGTAATGCTCTAGTTATTTATGCTAGCTGTCCCAACGCTTCCCAATGCCGCTTATGTGGTAATAAGCAGTCCACCACGCATCTTCGAACCGCGTGAGATGCTGGCGCCCGTAGCGTCCGCGATCAGGCGCACCTGCAGCTTCGGCAGGATGTCGCCCCGTAGTTCCGCGCGGTCGAGCGAAGTCGTCATCGTGCCAGACCCATGCCGCTTTGAAGGCGCGCAGCCCCTCCAAAGTCGGTTACAGCACCACTAGGCCAATCGCTGTGGCTATCGAGTCTTCGTATTTGGTTGCCATCTCTGCTCGCGCCGTTGCTACCGCCGCTTCGGAAGAACATGGCAGGCCCGTTGTGGCGGAGGCTCGCGCTCGAATCTCGCGCGCGATTCCCAGCGTTATGCCGAGGACATCGAACGCGACCGTCAGATGATCGCAAATGCGGCATAAACCTACTAACGGCCGGGGCGTCGGCAATGTTATTGATCTTGCCGCGGAGCGTGAGGTACGTCGACCGATCGATGCTCTCGCCATTCTGAAATCAGCGAACGACGCCGAACTCGACGCGCTTTCTGATTCCGTTTGGGAGGATATTCGGCTGGCAGCCGTCGCTAGCGGCGATGAGCTGAACCTCGCCCGGTACCTTTGCGCGAAATCTCGGAAGCAACTGCCCGCACGTTTTCGGGTGAATGCAGAGGATGATCCGGTCACGCGGTTTTCCGCCGCCCTCGCGGAGTTAGATGCCTTGCTTCCTCGGCCGCGGCAGCAAGAAGTTAAACCCTCGGATGGTGCAGCATGAAGCGGCAGCAGGACGCGTTTGAAGCAGCTCTTTCCATTGTCCTCAACGCCGCCGCCGCTACGAGCGAGATCGACTGGAGCCAAAACCCCCGCAGCGATCACGAGCGTGATCTACGCCTAGCAATTATCCGCCGCGTGGAAACCGAACAAGCCGAAGAGCGGAACTACTTCGGGGACGGTACGAGCTACCTCGCCAGTTCGACTCTCTGGAGACTCGAAAAGCTCGCCGATTCTGAGATCCTGGGGCAAGACCTGAACGAGGCGCTCGAGCGATGGGAAGCGCTATCGGACGTGCAGCAAAGGCAGAATGATGCCATCGAGCGCAGCCGCCTGCTCTACGCCGCGCGCCGTGACCTTCGCGAACGGGCGACGGCATGAGAGGTCACATCGCGCATAAGACCTATACTGACAAGACGGGCAAGCTGCGTAAGATGTCGACGTGGAGCGTTTGGTACGAGCTTCCACGTCGGCCAGGAGAGCCGCGCCAGCAGAAGATCAAGTCGGGATTCGAAACGCGCAAAGAGGCCTCGGAGTGGTTCACCAAAAGGGCCGAGGAACTGCGGCAGGGCATCGCGCCGACTGACGATCGGATAACCGTCGAGCAGTATCTTAAGCAGTGGCTCCTATCCGTTGCCGACTCGATCTCGGGCTCGGCGCTCCATGCGTACAAGAACCACGTCGAGGCGCACATCATCCCGGCGCTCGGCAAGATCCGGCTTACCGAACTGCGGCCAGAGCACCTAGAACGCGCCAAAGTAAAGTGGGCGGCGAGTACCCCCAAACGGCGAAAGAAGTGCGTCGTGCCGCTCTCGGCGCGCACGGTTCGTCATATCTACGAGACGTTGAACGTCGCGCTGAATCGCGCAAAGCGGCAGCGGCGCATCATCGTCAACCCGTGCGAGCTGCTCGATCCGCCGCGCGTAGAGCAGAAGGAGATGCAGGCGCTCGACGCTGACGGAGCCGCGGCTCTACTCAAGGGGTGCGAGGGCAGCATCATCGGCGCTGCGATCGTGACGAGCCTCGGCACTGGCTTGCGCCGCGGTGAGCTTCTCGCGCTTCGGTGGGGCGACGTCGACCTCGGGGCTGGTCTTCTGACGGTTCAGCGCGCGATCGAGCGCGTCGACGGTCAGACGCGCTTCAAGGACCCAAAGACCAAACGCTCGCGGCGCACAATAAGCCTGCCGGGTTTCGTAAGGGATCGCCTTCGCCGGCACTACGTCGAGCGGGGTGCGTGGCTCTTGGAAAAGGGCTTTGGGCGGCCTACGCCCGCGACGCCGGTCTTCGACCGCGCCGGCGAGTCCTGGGTTCCCAACACCTTCAACACGGCGTTCTCGCGGATGCTACGTGACGCTGGGGTGCCGCATATCCGACTGCACGATCTCCGGCACACGTTCGCGTCAATGGCGCTCGATGCCGGAGTTGACCTGAAGACGGTTTCGAACGCCCTTGGGCACTCGACGATCTCGACGACGGCAGACATTTATGCGCACGTGACCGATTCGCTGATGCGTGACGCCGCCGATCGGATCGATGGTGCCGTCTCGATGGCGCTGAAGAGGTCTGAGAGGGTCTCATAGAGCCCCCGGCTTACTTACCGGCATGGGAATCGATGATATCCTCAAAAAGAAACAGGAGCGCGAAGCTCAGGCTCGACAGGACGCCGCAGAGGCCCCCGGCAAGGCTCAGGCGCTCCGAAACGAAGCGTATGCGGGCATTACCGCTGCGTTGGTGTCCGCGATCAAGGACATTGGCGACGACGCCCTTGGCGACCCGGAAGTCGTGTCCATCACGGATGTGCCCGGAGGCACCCGACGCACCATTCAGGTCAAATGTGAGGGTAGACTTCATACGATCTTTAAGACGGCGGTTGAGTGCGCTCCAGGTGATGCGGTCCCAAATTATGACCCAATCGAAGTGATCGTGTCAACAGGCGCCCGTTCTCTCAGTGAACTTGTTGGCCGGCGGGGACCATGGCAACCGAAAATCTCGACAATATATTCCGATGATCTCAAGACCGCCTTATATAGGGTAGTCGGAAAACTTTAGCGTTTTGCTGGTGTCGGATTAGATGCTTCATGTGGGCGCCCGATGCGGCTTGAACTCGTTTAGGTGGAGTTGAAGTTGCCCGGCTCTCGTGGATAGTTTGAGATTGGA
>PMUK01000111.1 GCA_003166915.1 Candidatus Cybelea palsarum | reverse complement strand
ATCCGGCGCGCGGTTTTTTGAGGAGTCAACGTTTTGGAATCCGTCTTGGACCAGCGTCGAGGGCGGCGTTGAGTCGACCGACATTTCGGACCTCAGCGTGTCTATCGAGGCGGTCGCGTCGTGAAAGCTGTTATCGCCGGCGTCGTCCGCCGCGCAAATCGTCCCGAGCCTCATCGGATTCGGCCACGCCCAATCGGGGTGTCCGTCATGCCGGGAAAACACGGCGGCGTTCAACTACGGCCTCGGCGTGATCATGGCCGGGCCGTGGGTCTCTCAGTCGTTGGGTTTCGCCGGCGCCTCGGGTGTCGTCGGCTACTTGCCCGCGCAGAAGCTAACGATAGCAGTCGAAGCGACTAACGGGCCCGGCGCTTATGACGATAAAGGCAATGCTNNCAGGACTCGGTGCGGTTGCCGTCTTCCATGCGCTTGCCGCTGCGCTCGCACCGAATACGTTGCCGGAGCTACCTCACTCATAGTCCGGAGCGAAGTAGTCGCTGTCGAATCTATGGTGTATGAAAAATTGGGCCGGGTGCGGTGCTTTGATCGCCACGAACGGACGAGGGTTCTGCGTGAAGTCGAAACAGTCGCCGGCAGGCGAAGTTGCGCGCTTGTCGGCTGGGGCAAGTTGGGCGAGACCGTAGAGATCCTCGGCAAAGCGTAAGACGCTGGTCGTTTCGTATTGCACGTGCGAGACGTGGTTCTTCTTGGCGTAGGGAGAGATCACTAAGAGCGGAACGCGAAAGCCATTCCCGTCGTAATCCTCGAACGGCGGCGCGACCTCATCGTAGAAGCCGCCCCAATCGTCCCATTGGATGAAGATCGCCGTTGAGTCCCAGAACTTGCTTTGACCGACGGTGTTGACGAGGGCCGAGACCCACGAGGGGCCGAAGCCGCCGCCGCACTCGAGATGATCGGACTCCGCGCATTCGGGCGTGATCCACGTGAAGTTCGCGAGCTTGCCCGCGCGCACGTCAGTGATAAACTTCCAGTTCGGCGATATGACGTCTTTCTTCCAATCCGGACCTTCGAAGATATGCTTGACTGCCTGATAGCCGGACCACGTCCCGCCGTTGCCGCCCCGGTCGTTGCCGTACCGCGCTGCGTAGAAGCGCCACGAAAGACTCGCCTTGTCGAGTTCGTCGCCAAGCGTCGTGTAATCGAAACAGGCTTGTTGGTAGCTACCGTAGATATTGCGATTCTGGGTGATCGTAGGGACCACGTCGCTCGGGCCTCCCGCACAGCCCCACAGCAGCGAGTCGGGCAGATTGACGCTCGACTGCGCTTGCGCGGCGATTACGTACTGATGCGAGACAAAGCTCTCGTCAAGGTGAGACTGGAACATATGGTCGGCGACGACCCACTCACGCGCCATGTCGAAGTATGGCTTCGACTCGCTATGCGGTACGTAGACGTACTGCGGATTGGACGGTCCGCCGTACGATGACTCTTCGTTGAAGCCGTTCATCTGGCAATCGGTTCCGGGAAGGCTTCCGGTTCCGTTGCAGGCGGCAAACATCGACTCGGCGGAGTGGTCGATCTCGTAGACGGTTTCCAGAGACTCAGGTTTCAGGGTGATCGTCTGCCCGGACGAGTTCTTGCCCGTGGGAACGGTTTTCGCGCCAGGATAACCTTGGAAGAGATTATTGAAGCTACGATTCTCTTGAACGATGTAGACGACGTGCGTGATCTTCCCAGCGCCGCTGGCGTTGAGGGTTCGCAAAACAGTGTCGCTTCGCATGGACGGCAAGTTCCCGGCCGAGCCGAAGGGAGTTTGGCCGCCGGATGCGCACCCGGCAAATGCAAGGAGCGAGAGAATTGCGATGTAGCGACGGGTCATGGCGTCCGCTTCCGCGGTGGTCCCGCGCCTGCCTGCGCAAATCAGATCGGAACGGCCATCTCTCCGCTTCGTTCCAGCGCGAGCGGCCGCACGCCGTCGAGCACGAGTCGGTTGTAATGTTCCGTCGCTTTGTGAAAGTCCAGAGCCGCTTCATCCCGATACTCTTCCCACAGCATAAACACGTTCGGCTTCTCCTGGCTTCGAGCAACCTCGAAGGCGATCACACCTTCTTCCTTGCGCGAGGCCTCGCGCAGCTCTCGCAAGATCGCTTCGGCTTTATCTCCGTCTCCGGGAGCGAAGGTGAACCGGACGGACTGAATCAGCATGTCGTCATCCTCTGCTCGAAAGCGTCAGTCTGCCACGACCGATTTCATAATCGGCCATGCCGTAATAAATGTCGAACGTCCGCTCGTCGCGCCGGTCGATTCCGGTCGGAAAGACGACCTGCCCGACCGTCCCGTAGAGCTCACGGCGGGTTTCGGGGACGAAGAGCGGTTCGCGCGAACGATAAATTATGTGATCGAGGTGGGTCGTATCGTGAAGGATCAGCCCCGCGCAGTAGCGCAGCAGCGTCGCGCCCGTGGGATGGGCGAGCTCGTCCACGCCGTGAATGACCGCGAGCCAGCCTTCCGCAATCCGTACCGGTGGTGCTCCGCCCCGACCTTAATCGTCCCCCATGTTGCCGGCGGCAGCGCGACGGCGTGCGTTTCGGTAACCGTGCAGAGCGCGGTAATGTTGGTTTTCACTGCATCGAGCGGTACGTAGCCGATCGAAATGCCTTCACGCTGGTTTTCCGGTAGGGCCGCCAGCGAGGAGAGCGCACTTTCGCCCCCGCGCACCGAAACGGGTAGTGTCGGACGGTGATAGAAAGCCAGCGGCTCCACACCGCTGGGCGACACGACCGGCTCGGGAAAGAACGCCGCATCTTTGTCGGCAAACGGAGCCTCGCTCGGGCCGAAGCGAAGCAACCCCAGGCGCTGCCAACGTAGGGCATCTTCCGACACGGCAACGGCGACCTCGGGACCACGCGGACCGAAGGCTACGTACGACATCACATACGTGTCGAGCGCGGCAACAAATGTGATGCGGGGATCTTCGCAGCCATACCCCCCTGGCTGCGTGCGCAACTCGTAAGGGGCCGCCGGCTGGAGCACGTAGCCACGCGGTTCGACTTCGAGCACGCCGTCGGGGCGTTCTTCGGTTCCGAATGAGCCAATGCGTGAAATGTTTCCGGGCGCAACCATGCGCGGATAGAGTTGCAGCGTGCCATTGCGCAGTCGCGTACACGCCGGGTTCAACACTCCGAGACGCTCGTCGATCGTAGCGGTTGGCTTCAAAACCATGCCCAATCGCTCGAAGCGAGGGTGAAGCAAAACCTTATCGACCCGAGCCACTGACGCCTAAAGCGGCCGAGCGGCAGGGCGCCTCATGAGAGGTGCCGGCGGCGGGCGGGGCCGCGGGAGCGCGCTGCGGCAACCGTGAAGATAAACCGATGCAGCCTTCAGAGCACACCCACGAGCATACCCATGCCGACGGAAGCGAACACGAAGACGCACACGACCACACGCACTAACGCCGGCTAAACCTTCGCGGCGTGAGGAGAACGTCGAGCACCGGGTTCGATCTCGCGGCGCTCAAACGAGTCTTTGACGACAGCACGAGCGGAGTGCGCAGCCGCATCGCTGGAATTTACGCGTTCCTGATCGCAGCCAACGCCGGAACTTGGATGGTCGCGCTGGCGGCGTTTCACGACCGGCCTGCGCTCCTGGGCAGTGCGCTTCTCGCCTATACCTTCGGTTTGCGTCACGCAGTGGACGCCGACCACATCTCGGCAATCGACAACGTCACGCGCAAGCTCATGCAAGAGAAAAAGCGCCCGGTTGCGGTAGGTTTTTTCTTCTCGCTCGGGCACTCGACGGTCGTCGTGGCGCTTTCAGTCGCGATCGCGGTGGCCGCATCGGCCATATCGCGTGCGTTTCCGCGATTGCAAGAAGTAGGCGGCCTCGTCGGGACGAGCGTGTCGGCCCTTTTCCTTTATGCGATCGCTGCGGTGAACTTGTTCGTTTTGGTCGAAGTGATCCGCGCGTTTCGCGCGGTGAGGGCCGGGCACGGCTACGACGAGCAAAGCCTTGATGACTTCCTGATGCAGCGCGGGATGATCGCGCGTTTTTGCCGCCCGCTGCTCGGCTTGATCGGGCGCAGTTGGCACATGTATCCGCTTGGCTTACTCTTTGGCCTGGGATTCGACACGGCGACCGAAGTGGGCGTACTCGGGATCGCGGCCATCGAGGCGGGGAAAGGGCTGCCCGTCTTTACGATCCTGATTTCTCCGCTTCTTTTCGCGGCCGGCATGTCGCTGGTGGATACCAGCGACGGTATTCTCATGCTCGGTGCCTATGGTTGGGCCTTCATGAAGCCGGTTCGTAAGCTCTACTACAATATGAATATCACGCTCCTTTCGGTTCTCGTGGCGCTGCTCGTCGGCACCGTCGAAGCGCTCAGCGTCGTGGTCACGCAATTCAAACTTACCGGTTTTTCCTGGATGCTCTTGAATCGCGCGACCGACAACTTCGGTGCGCTGGGATTTCTGATTGCCGGCGTCTTCGTCGTCGCTTGGGGCGTTTCGGTCGTGGTCTATAGGGCGCGCGGTTACGACGAGACCGAAGTCGAGAGATCGGCATAGTGGACAAAACGCCGCCCGCCGTTACGCCGATAAGTATCGACGCTATCGAGGCCGCGCGCAAAAGGATCGCCGCGACCATCGTGCGGACGCCCCTGATCAAGCTCCAAACCGGCGCGCGTGGCCCCGAGATTTATCTAAAACTCGAGAATCTGCAACCCATCAACTCGTTTAAATTGCGTGGCGCCGCCAATGCGGTCGCCTGCCTCGAGGCCGCTCAACGTTCGGTCGGCGTTTGGACCATCAGCGCCGGCAACGCCGGGCAAGGCGTCGCGTACGCCGCGCGGCAAGCGGGTATACCGTGTACGGTCGTCACGATTGAGACGGCGCCCGAAACAAAGGTCGAGCGGATGCGGGCGCTTGGCGCGCATCTGGTGACCGCCTCATTCGATGCATGTTGGGAAGCGATGGAGCGGCGCACGTTTCCCGGTGTCGAAGGTACGTTCGTTCACCCGTTTGACGACGACGATTTCATCGCCGGCAACGCAACGATGGGATTAGAAATCGTCGAGGACCTTCCGGAGGTTAGGACCGTTATCGCCGCCATCGGCGGAGGCGGGCTCGTGACGGGTGTTGCCTCGGGCGTGCGGGCACGCAAGCCTCACGTTCGCGTCTTCGGTGCGGAGCCCGAGACTGCCGCGCCGGGGGCAGTATCCTTTTCGACCGGCAAGGCGTCGCCGTTTCCGCAATGGCAAGCGACGTTCGTCGACGGTGCAGGGGGAAAGAGCGTTTTTCCGCGGATGTGGGAGCGAATGCGGCCGGTAGTTGACGGATCGATTGTCGTTTCACTGGAGGAAACCAAACGCGCAATGCGTCTGCTCGCTGAGAAGGCGCGCGTCATCGCCGAAGGCGCAGGGGCACTCTCGGTTGCTGCTGCGCTGCGCTGCTCGGAAGACGCTGGTCCCGTGGTTGCCGTCGTGTCGGGCGGCAATATCGAGCTTGCGAAGTTCTGCGAGTTGATCGGCGCGCTATAGCGCCCCTGGCCGGCGTTCCTGTGACAGGTCAGATGCAACGTGGCGATACAACGCCCGCGTGGCACCAGCGAGCAGCTGGGCAACGCGGAACAAACCATCGCCTGAAATCGTGATCGCTTGCCACTCGACGCCCTGATGGCGATGCACTAGCGCATAGGTGTCGTTCCCAACGTCGTATATTGCGAATTCATTGGATTCAGCGAGGAGCCGGTCCGGTGAGAGACTATTTGGGTCGATCGCTGCAACGAGTTTCATATGCGTTTTACCGCTAGGCGCTAGCGCTTGTCGGCACTAAACGGGTCGGTCGACTTGGCAACGTAGGTGTACTTCTCGCCGCAGATGCGACAAACGTTGAGGGGACTTCCGAAATGTTCGTGCGGTGCGTATACTTTCGGGGCGGCTTTCGCGCGCTTCTTGACAACGGGTGCGGTTGTGATGATGTCCTCATTCCTCGCCCCCGAGGCTGGGCAAGCAATTCGCTCCCAAATTCGAAAACGTAGGATCTATATTCGGGCAGGCGGCAAAAAGAACCCCTTAGAGCGCGTCGTAGACATCTGAGGCCATCTCGCCGAGTGTTTGACCGGCGTAGTGGGCGGCATCCCGGCCGGCATCGACGCTCCCCTTGCCCGCCATTCGGTTGATGTAGAACGCGAAGGCGACGTGGCGGCCGTGGCTGGTCGTGATGTAGCCCGCGAGCCCTTTCGTAACGAGCTCGTCGTCGTCGAGCGAGTTCTGCGACGTCCACGTGCCCGTCTTCGCGTGAACGTGACCCGCGGCCGGAACGCCGTTTTGGATATTGAAGAGCGTTCCGTCCACGCCCATGATCGGCAAACCACGTTCCAACGAGGAGAACCACGCTTGCCGAGAGGCCCACGCCAAATAACTCACCATGAATCGTGGCGTGAAGAAGGCAAAGGTGCCAAGTCCGTCTTGTTGCGCCGCGCCCCTCAGATCGAGGCCCGCTCTCGAAAGAAGCGCGCGCTCGCAGGCAAACGCGGCTCTCAAGAGACCGCTCTTTGCCTGTGCCACGTAGATCGCCCAGAGGTACGGCATCAAGGCCGCGTGCAAGTTGTCACTCACTTTGAGCGTGACGTAGACGTCTTCGGACAATGGCGGCGATACGTGACGTGCGACCAGATTTGCCGGCACGTATGCCGGCGCAGCGGTGTCGTGATTGAAGAGCGCTACGCCGGAAGGCGTACGCACCGTCACGCCCGCGTCCCGCAGGGCAACGATAAACGCCGCTTGCGCGAAGTGCTGCGGTTCGGGCACACGGTACGAATATAAGATCGCCTTCCCGACAGGCATCGCGCCGGTGATTGTCGCCGTATGCGATCCGTCGGGGTTCGTCTTGTCGCTGGAGAGATCGATCGTCGGCTCGGATTTGGCCGCTTCGGTCGTCGCCGCGTTGACGAACGTAACGTAGGGCGTTTGCGGAGAGACGGCGATTGAAACTGGATCGCCGGGCTTCGCCCCCGGCGTCAGCGTGAGATCGACGAGATTGTCGTTCACGACGATCGACGAAACGATTGCGCCAGTCCCGCCCTCGGGCCCTTGATTCGCAAACAGCGACGTGTCGATCGCAACCGTGCCATCGATCTGCTTGATGCCGGCGCGCGCGATTTGCGCGGCGAGGTGACGCAAGACGGCCAGCGGATCGCCCGGAACTGCTTTTGTGTCGTAGTTGCCGTCGTAGGAATGATCTTCGTTTTCGAAGGCGAGCGTACCGTCGGGGCGCATGCGCTGCGAAAGGTTCGGGTCGGCGCCGGCGACCAGCACGAGATCGCCACGCAGGACGCCGCTCGAATCGATGGGCCCAGTGCGATAGACCGGCGTCGTCCAGCGGAAATTTGGTCCCATCAACGCCAGGCTCGTCCCGGTCGTCAGCAGCTTCGTGGTCGAGGCCGCTTCCATCAAGACGTCGGCATTGCGCGCGTAAAGCGGTCGCTTCGCGTCGAGGTCGTAAACCTCGGCGGCCACGATCGCGTGCGCGAATTGCGGTCGTGCAAGGATACCGCGCATGGCGGCCGCGATCGACGAAGTCTTCGCGGGCGCGGCCTGCGAGAGCAACGCCGTTGCGAAGGTTAGAACCAGTGCGAAATTCATTTCGGTTCTCTAACCTCCGTTCATGTCGAGAAAGAGTTCGGTCGCAAGGGCGAGGAGAAAGCCTGCGCACATCGTCGCAGTTACGAAGGCCGTCAATCCGGTGCGGCGCAGCACGCTCCAAAGCTCGCCGATGACGAAGACGAGCGCGCCGATGGCGATGGCCAGAAAAAGCACCGAAAGCGTCGGAGAGTAAAAGCTGTAACCGATAATCGTTCCGAAGAAGGTGGGGCCGCCCGCAATCAAGCCCGCTAAGCCGATTTGCGCCCACGACGGAACGACTCGCCCAACCAGCGGTGCCGCGACTCCAAAGCCTTCCGTCGCGTTGTGGAGGCCGAAGCCGACGATCAGCGCCAACGCGACCGCGGTGGCTCCCGATGCCGCCGACGCTCCGATTGCCAGGCCTTCACCGAAATTGTGAGCTCCGATTCCGATTGCGATGATTGCGGCGAGGACGATCGGATTCTCCGCATGCGCTGCGGCTTGGCGCGTGAAATGCGTTGCCGCGCTGCCCAATCCGACCAAACCGATCGCTAGGCCAATGACGAAGACCGCGATTAGCGCTGCGGGGAACGGCCCGGCACCGGCATGCCAAGCGTTGAGGCCCGCCGAGACCGGCGCGATCGCGTTCTGTGCGATCTCGACGACGAGATAGAGAAGAATGCCAATCGCGAGTGCGTTGAGCAGCGCGATGGTCTGCACGGAAAGGCGTCGCGCGCGGGCGATGGGCAGGCCGAGGAAAATGGTGAAGCCGGCGATGGCGCCGAGCAGCACGGTCCACCAAAAGCTCAACGCATGGCCGGTCGCGACGGTCGCGGGTTTCATTGCACGATACATAGAGAGCAGCGTGTTGGGAGTACCGGCGTAATGGATCGCCGTGATCAATCCGGCGGGCATTCCGTTTGCGTCTTCGATGTGGTCCATCACGTGGCAATGGATGAGCCATGTCCCCGGCGTCGCATTGGCATCGATCACGACGTCGACACGTTGCCCCGGGGCGACGAGGACCGTGTCCTCAACGTCGCGATAGTCGACCGACTCGGCGTCGCGCGCAATAATTTGCTGGTAATGCCCATGCGTGTGCATGGTGTGGAACTCTTCACCGGAGATGTTGATCCAGCGGATTCGAAAGCGCTCTCCGGCACGAACATCGAGCGCGCGCGTCGCCGGATACTCTTTACCGTTGAGCGTGAAATGATTTTCGGCGGTGCTTTGAATTTGCCAGGACGAGATCATCTCGAGGAAGTCGTGAGCCAACCCTCGCTCGACCGGACGCGGAGCCGACGGCTCGACGATAATCGCGCCGTACAGTCCGGAATCCAGCATCGCTTCGTTGTCGTGGCTGTGATAGATGAACGTGCCGGGCTGGTCGGCAACGAAGCGGTAGACGAAGTGACCGCCCTGCGGAACGAGCGGCTGCGAGATGCCGCCGACGCCGTCCATTGCGACCGGAATGTCGTGCACTCCGTGCATGTGGATCGAGTCGGGTATCGCGCCGTCGTTCGTATAATCGATGACCAGCGTGTCGCCTTGCCTCACGACCAGCGCCGGACCGGGGACCACGCCGTTGTACGTATTCGCCATCACCGTCAAGCCTGGCTGGAGGGTCCAGGGTGCGGAGCGCTCGACGAGGTGAAAAACTCTGATTCGCCCGCTCTTTAGGGGGATTGCTTGATAGGCTCCGTCCGGGCGCTGGAATGTCGGCGACTCACCCGGGGCCGCGGTGGCCAGCGGGATAGGCCCCGCGATCGGCTGTAATCCGAGAGACGTCGAATTTGGCGAAACCGCTTGGTCGGCATCGGCGAAAACCGCCACCGGCATCGCCGCGGACGTTAGAAAAACAGCGGCGGCGACCGCCGGGATCAACCGGATCAGCAGGGCTTTCATTTGTTAGGTGCGCCTAAGATTGCTGGTAGGCGCGCCTTTCTCCTAGCGGGCACGCGGGCACGGGGCTTTGCCTCAATAACGGCGGTTGCCTCAAAAGTCCCGCGGTTGCCTCAAAAAGGCGCGTCGTCAGCTACAGGTTTTGTTTTGCATGCCCGTCAGGGTGAACGTCCCACCTCCGGATACCTGGGCGTTCGTGCTGCTGACGGTAAATTTACCGGAGCCTTGCTTCGCGTTGACAGACCCTTGGAAGCTCAAAAAGACCGCTGGCGACGGGAGCCAAACGGCGGATGCGAACAAATCTTTACCCGAAATAAGGTACGTCCCGTTAAAGCTTACACTGCCGCTACTAGACCAGCGCCCAGAGGGCTTGAACCGAAAGCAAAGTGAGGACCCGGGAAGACCATTCCCGACCACGGTAGTGATTTTAGCGAGATAGTACCCCTGAAGAGATGACGCCGCAGAGCGCGTTGCGGGTTGAACACCCGTACTCGTCGCACCCGTCATTGGCTGCGATCCACCGCAGCCTGCGAGTAAACCTAAAGCCGCGCTAATTGTCAAAGCGCGGCTTACTAAGCGGAAATCAAACATTACGATGCCCCTTTCGACCCCGAAACGGTTCGACAGGGGCTAGGCGTTACCCAGGCGACTAACTCGGAGCCCAGTGACGAAGCCAGGCGGGATCAACTGCTCGACCGGCCTTCAACGCTTCCACAACCGGCCCATCGGCTTTCTAAGGCAAAGCCTCACCGGCGGCGAAAGAGAAACGCGTGCCCAAAGTTCGACTCGACCGTAGCTTGCGACTCCCTGCGGATTCGGCGTCCCAGGCGCTCGGCGAGCTGCTGCAGGCAATCGCAAAGCAGGAGGGGCCGTGGCGCGGTTTTGCACTGCACGTAGGCTTTGGCGATTTGCATCTCCCCGACGTCGGGTACGTCGCCGTCCCGATTCGTTTGACGGTGGAGAAGAATGCGAAGGAAGCGCGCGCGTTCGATATTAGGTTCAATGCGGCCAATCTTCCGGCCGCATTTCCCGGCTTTACCGGCACGATGAGTGTCGAGCCTCGCGAAATCGGGGAATGCGAGCTTTATTTGTCGGGCGAATACGAGTTGCCGATGCAGTTCTTTGGAAGGCTGCTCGACGGCGCGCTTATGCCCAACGTTGCGGCGGTCTCGCTCGAGAACTTCATCGACGAAATCGCGGCAGCATGCCAGGCACGAGTCGACCAGCGCGAAGCCGAGTTTGTCCGCTATCATTTTTCACCGTAGAACGACGGCGTGACCGAAGCGCAGGCCGGGTGTTGCATCGTGGGAGGCGGTCCGGCCGGAATGATGGCGGGGCTGCTTTTTGCACGCGCGGGTGTCCGGACCGTTTTGCTGGAGAAGCACGCGGACTTTCTGCGCGACTTTCGTGGGGATACGATCCATCCATCGACGCTCGACGTAATGGCGGAGCTCGGCCTACTCGAAAAATTCTTGAAGCATCCGCATCAAGAGGTCACGACTTTAGCGGGTAACCTCGGCGACCAGGTCGTTACCGTCGCGGATTTCACGCATCTGCCGACGCGCTGCAAGTTCGTTGCTTTTATGCCGCAATGGGACTTTCTCAGCTTTCTTGCGGACGAAGCCAAGCGCTTCGGGACCTTGGATCTTCGAATGCAGGCAAGCGCCAAGGAGTTGTTATGGGAGGACGGACGCGTCGCCGGCGTGCGCGCCCAGACTCCGGAGGGCGCGCTGGAAATCCGCGCCGATCTCACGATTGCCGCAGATGGACGCGAATCGGTAGTGCGTAAGGAAGCCGGCCTGGAGATCGTGGAGCTCGGCGCTCCGATGGACGTGCTGTGGCTGCGGCTGACCAAGCGATCCGACGATCCGCATGAAACGTTCGGTTACATTCGAGCCGGACGGATCATGGCGCTGATCGACCGCGGGGCGTATTGGCAGTGCGCGTACGTCATCCCGAAGGGAACCCTCGCTCAATTGCACGATCGCGGTTTGGGTGAGTTCCGGCGGCAGATCGGCGAGATCGTGCCCTTTCTGAACGATCGAGCCGACGAGGTGCGGACTTGGGACGACGTCAAGCTCTTGACGGTCCGCGTGAATCGCTTGCGGCGCTGGTACCGTCCGGGGCTGCTCTGCATCGGTGATGCCGCGCACGCGATGTCGCCGATCGGCGG
>PMUK01000123.1 GCA_003166915.1 Candidatus Cybelea palsarum | reverse complement strand
CATGAACCACGCCATCACCTGCGGCGTCGTGTTGACGTCGGGCGCCGGAACGTCTTTATCCGGACCGACGACCTCCACCAGCTCCGCGGCATACCGGCGCGTGATGCGTTCCAGCTCGTTTGACGAGAGCGTTGCGGGATCGCAGGTGACGCCCCCCTTGCCGCCTCCGAACGGCAGATCGACCACCGCGCACTTCCACGTCATCCAAAAGGCCAGCGCGGTAACTTCGTCGAGCGTCACGCCAGGATGGTAGCGGATGCCGCCCTTTGCAGGTCCGCGGGCGAAGTTGTACTGCACGCGATAACCGGTGTAGACCTCGAACTCGCCCGAATCGCGCTGGAACGGAATCGAAAAGATGATCTGGCGCGACGGATGAGTGAGAATGCGGCGCATGCCGCCGTCGAGTTCGAGCAGGTCGGCGGCCTCGTTGAAGTACGCGATCGCGTCGCCGAAGACGGAAACGTCGCGAACGGAGGGCGCCGCTTCGCGCAGAGCAGTGGTCATGCGATACCCTTTCCCGACTTCGCCGCCCGAGCCCCTCGATTCATACGTTGAATCGGAAGTTCACGACGTCGCCCTCTTGCATTACGTACTCCCGGCCCTCGCTGCGGAGGCGCCCGGCGGCGCGCAACGCCTCCATGGTGTGGTACTGCACGTAATCCTCGTACGAGACGATCTCCGCCCGGATGAAGCCCCGCTCGATATCGCTGTGAATGGTGGCGGCCGCCTGGGGAGCCTTCGTCCCCTTGCGAATCGGCCAGGCACGAGCTTCCTTTTCGCCCGCGGTGAGGAATGTCATCATGCCGAGCAGCTCGTAGGTTTCGGCCGCTAAATCGTCGAGGCCGCTGCGCTCGATGCCCAGCTCCCGCGCAAACTCGGCCGCCTCGGATTCCGAGAGCCCGGCCAGTTCGGCCTCGACCTTACCGCTGAGCACGATGGCCCGCCCGCCGTCGGCCCGCGCGATCTCCTCGACGGTCCGCACCATGTCGGAGCTTTTGCCTATCTGGTCTTCGTCCACGTTCGCAACGTAAAGGATCGGTTTGGCAGTCAGAAGGAACGATTCGGCGGCGACCTGCGCCTCGAGCGAATCCGGCGCGAAGCTGCGCGCCGGGCGCGCCTCCTCCAGCGCCGCGGTCAACCGTTGCGCGGCGCCGAGATACTCGCGCATTTTCGGGTCGGCTCGAATCTCGCGCTCGATCTTCGGTAACCGCTTGCGCATCGTCGCAAGATCTGCCAGTGCCAGCTCGATACCGATAATCTCACAGTCCCGGCGCGGATCGAGGGCACCCTCAACGTGCGTGACCTCGTTATCCTCAAAACAGCGAACCACCATCGCGATCGCATTGGTCTCCCGGATATGGCTCAGAAAGGCGTTGCCCAGTCCCTCGCCGGCGCTGGCGCCGCGCACCAAGCCCGCGATGTCCACGAAGCGTACGGTCGCCGGGATAATTCGCGCCGCGCCGGCGAGGCGTTGGAGGACGGGCAGCCGGGGATCGGGTACCGCAACCTCGCCCACATTGGGCTCGATCGTCGCAAAAGGATAGTTTGCGGCCAGCGCCTGGGCCGAGCGCGTCAGCGCATTGAAGATTGTGGACTTGCCGACGTTTGGCAGGCCGACGATTCCGCAGGAGAGTGGCATACTTGACAGCCCGCGGGTTCGGCCGCTCGCACTGCTCGCCCTTGCGGCGTCATAAGCGGTTGCATGCTCCGGCAAGAGAATGCGCCGGGGGTGTCGGATAGCTCCGGATGCGGCAAATGAAGGTCGACAAACTAGGAATCGACCTCCTGACCCACGACCCGGTGGTCATACTCAAGGATATGGACGGCTCGCATTATCTCCCGATACTGATCGGCCCTTTTGAAGCGACGGCGATCGCGCTCGCGCTGGAAGGCGCGCCGGTGCCGCGTCCGCTCTCGCACGATCTGATGCGTAATATCCTCGAGTCGCTCAATACCAACCTCGAGCAGGTCGTAATTCACGACATCAAAGACTCGACGTTTTTCGCCAAACTCGTCGTGCGCACCAATGGCGAGTTGCAAGAAATTGACGCGCGACCGTCCGATGGGATCGCACTCGCTCTCCGCGTCCCCGCGCCGATCTTCGTCTCGGACAAGATCGTGCTCGAGGAGGCTGCCACCGAAAAGAGACCTTCGAGTGACACTGAAATGGCCCGATTCAAAAAATTCCTTGACGACCTAAAGCCATCGGATTTTAACAGATGAAAAACATTTGGAGCCAACGCCTTGCTGCGTTGACGGCACTTGCCTTCGCCCTTTCGGGCTGCGCCTCCGGCTCGCAGCCATCCCTGCCGTATATGCAGGGTGGCTCGGCACTTCGCGCGCTCGATGGCACCGGCGCCGGAAAGATCACGCACATCGTCTACATCGTGCAGGAGAACCGGAGCTTCAACGACCTTTTCAACGGCTATCCCGGCGCGCACACGGTCACGAGCGGCAAAATCTCGACCGGCGAGACGGTCCAACTCCAGCCGGTGCCGTTGTCGTACCAATACACGATCGATCACTCTTTGAGCGCATTTATCTCGGCGTGCAATGGAACGGGCACGCTGCCGGGTACCGACTGCCGCAACGATGGTTTCAATAATGAGGAAAACTACGGCGGTCCGCGCGGCGTCAAATATCCGGAGTACGTGTACGTGCCGCACTCAGACTCAAAGCCATACTTCGACATGGCACACGAAGGCGCGCTTGCCGACCATATGTTCCAATCGCAACTCGACGAGAGCTTTGTGGCGCATCAGTACATCATCGCCGCGCAGGCAAACTGGAGCGTCGACCTTCCCGACGGATCTTGGGGTTGCGGGAGCAGTTCGCGGGTTGCGTATATCACGACGGAGCGCACGATCGGCGGGTATCAGTCGGCATGCTTTGATTACCAGACTTTGGGCGACGAACTCGACAAGGCGAAGCTCTCGTGGCGCTTCTATGCCACCAAGTATGGCGGGGGCAGCCACGACGGAGCGGTGTGGTCGAGCTATCAAGCGGTTAAACATATCTACCACGGTCCTGACTGGAAGAACGTCATCGCGCCGAACTGGAAGTTCATCACGGACGTGCGCAAGGGGCAACTAGCAAACTTCACCTGGATCACGCCGGTCTGCGACGATTCCGATCACGTCAACTGCCCGGGCGGCCACGGCCCCTCGTGGGTCTCGGCGCTCGTCAATACCGTCGGCGAGAGCAAGTTCTGGAACTCGACGGCGATCTTCATCCAATGGGACGACTGGGGCGGCCTCTACGATCCCGTGCCGCCGCCTTACGAGGACCGCGATAGTCTAGGGATGCGCGTTCCCCTGCTGATGCTCTCGCCGTACGTCAGGCACAACTTTGTTTGCCACGACCAGTACGAGACGGCCAGCGTGATCAAGTTCGCGGAAGATCTGTGGGGTCTCGGGCACCTCGATACACCGGCCGACAAACGTGCGGCGTCGCCCGCGGGCGAATGCTTCGACTTCTCGCAGAGTCCGGCTAAGTTCGTAAAGATCGAGGCGCCGATGCCGCCGAAGTTCTTCATGCAGCAATACAACAGCGACTACTTTGCCCCGGATTACGAATAGGTCACGCAGCGGCCTCGGCAAGATGCTCGCTCCAGCGGGTCCGTCCCGTCAACTCCATGATTGCGAACAGTGTGACGATCGCGCCGATCGTGATCGTCAGACCGCTCGAGCCTTCGTTGAATAAGGCGTACGAAAACAGGACGAGATAGACGAGCTGCGCGAGCCCGTTCTCCACGGCGGCAAACCGCCACCCGACTACGAGCCGCAGGTACGAGATCGTAAGGAACATCGTGACGGCCGAGCATATCGCGAATGCGGCCCCGATCGGAATTCGGTCGACCAAGTATGCGAAGAGTAGATGAAACGCGAAGAACGAAGCGGCGAGGAAGAAGTAGTTGACCGGATGCAGATCGATTTTGCGCAGCGTCGTGATCGCGAGCATGACGAAAAAGTAGAAAAATAGCGCGACCGGCGCCCAAAATGTGATCCGCTGCGCCAACGGGCCCGGCTGAAGCGGGTACGGGAACGCCATCCCAATCCCGTTGCCGGTCACCAAAGTCGCGGCGCGCCACTGCAGACGCCAACCGGGCCGCAGCGGCGTCTCGCCGTCGGGCGGCAACGTCTGCGGCGGAAAGTCAATCGCGTCGAAGTTCGTCGTCATCGTTAGCGCAAAATCGTTGACGGACTCGACGCCGGCACCGAAGCGATACATCCACGTCCCCATTCCACGCGACCGGTAGCCGATGTCCATCGAGTCCTCCTCATGCGGCGGAAGGGTGAAATTGACGTAGCCTTGATCGAGTGCGGTCGGGTCCGTCACCCGCTTCCCGCCGATGAAGGCCTGGAAATTCGCATACGTTCCGTCGGTGGAAGGAAGTGCAAAATGGACCGAGAGCCTGCGGCTGCTCGTGTCGTTTCGAATCCGGTAACGCCCGAAAAACCGAACGTTGTACAGGTTGTACCAAAGGAGTCCGTCGCGCCGCTGCTCGAGATCAAGCTTTACCTTGATCCGGCTGCTGCGAATCGGAACGGCAACGGTTTCGTAACCGTGCTTGCCGACCGTCACTTGCGCACTCACTTGCGGCGCCGATTGCGTCTGATCGCTGCCCCACAACGCGGTCAGCTTCTCGCGTTGGCTTGAACCGGAATCGCTCGTGCGCTGCACGAGCGTCGCTCCCAGAATCATCCAGGCCACGCTGGCCGAACAGAAGATAAAGATTATGGCTATCAGGCGTTTGAGCATGAGAAGCCCCCGAGCGGTGTTGATTTACTTTGCAATGCAAAGTTAAGTACTTTGTACCACAAAGTAACCGCCGGCGCAAGGTCCAAGGCCCACAGGATTTATCGTGCTCGCTACACTAGAATCGCAAGCGTATGAATGATGATTTGCGGGCCGATATCGGCGTGTTCGGCGGGTCGGGCTTTTATTCGCTGATCGAAAACGCGCACGAAGCGTGGGTCGAGACGCCGTACGGGGCGCCGAGCGACAAGGTTGCACTTGGCGAGATCGCCGGACGCCGCGTTGCCTTTCTACCCCGGCATGGCAAGGATCATCGGTTTCCGCCGCAAGTCATCAACTATCGCGCAAATCTCTACGCGATGAAAAAGCTCGGCGTGAAGTGGATCGTCGCGCCGACAGCCAGCGGTTCGCTGCTCAAGAGCGTGCCGCCCGGTTCGATGGTCGTCGCCGACCAGCTCGTCGACCGCACGAGCGGCCGGAAAGACACGTTCTACGACGGGCCGATCACGACGCACGTCAGTTTTGCCGACCCGTACTGCCCGACGCTGCGGCCAATTGCGGTCGAAGCCCTCAAGTCGCTCAGTATCGAAACGTTCGATCGCGGAACGGTCGTCGTTATCCAGGGGCCGCGGTTTTCGACTCGCAGTGAATCGAAGTGGTTCCAGAGCCAAGGCTGGGAAGTCATCAATATGACGCAATATCCGGAGGCTTATCTGGCGCGCGAGCTCGAGATGTGTTACGTCAACATCTCCCTGATCACCGACTACGACGTCGGCCTCGAGGGGATGCCGGCCGTTTCGCACCACGAAGTGATCGAGGTCTTCAACCGCAACAACGAACGCGTGAAAAGCGCGATCGGCAGAATCGTCGAGAAGATCCCGCTCGGCTCCGACTGCACGTGTCAACGCGCGCTCGACGGCGCGCGCTTCTGACCCTATGAAGAGCCGCCCACAGGTCGATCTCACGATTTACTTCAAGGCTTTCGGACTACTCGTGCGGCACCCGTCCATCTTCGTCGTGCCGCTGCTGGCCGCAGTCGTCGAGCTCTTGCTGACGCAGCTTTCGTATCTATTTACCGATCCGCTCGGGGGATCGGGCGCGGGCATCTTTCAAATGCTCGTGCAGCTCGTCTATCTCTGGGCCTTTGGAATCACGATCATTCAGGCGAATGCCGTCTGGCGGGGCCGCCGCGGCGCGTTCGATGAGGCGTGGGACGAGGGGCGCGCCAAGTTCGTCGGCATCCTGTTCGCAGCAATCGGCTTTCAGTTCGTCGTGTGGGCGGCAAGCTATATCGGATCTTTCCTCGGCTCCCTCGGCCTCGTGCTCGGGGTCGTGGCAGCGCTGTTCCTCATCTACACGATCCCGGCGGCTTCCATCGGCGGAATACCCGGCACGCTTGCGCTCACGCAGTCCGCACGAGGCGTTCGTGCCGCGCCGATTGCATCGCTCATACTCGCTCTCGTCTTCTTCGTGATCTGGTACGTCGCCGTGCCAATGGGATTACCGTATCTCTTGATTCACGCTCCGCCCGCGATCTGGAACTTCGTAAGCGCCGGAGCGCGTGCGATCGCGCTGGCGTATCTTGCCTTTCCGTTTGCCAGGCAGTACGACGAGGTTGCGTTTAGGGGTTACTGGTAAGCGCGGCACCCTTTGACTGCGCTCAGGGTGACACCGGGAGAGACATGCGGACCAGCTCGCCGACCAGCGCTGCGGAGACGTTCGTCCGAGCGAGGCGCTGCGCCTCATCCAGCTTACCTAGAAGGGCGATCGCTTCTCTGCCTTCCAGCGGTCGAAGGCGCCCGAGCCGCTCGGCATAGTCGAGCGACACCAGCGCGACGCCGTCGTGACCGCTGGCGACGATCCAATCCCGCACCAGCGTTTTGATCGTTTCCAGCCCGTCGTCGAGCGTCTCGCGGGTCGCCCACGTGTCTTGCGGCGACGCGCCTTCAACGCTATCGAAGAACCAGCGGGCGACGTGCGCGCGCAGCGATTCTTCTTCTCCACCGAGCGCCGCGACTGCGCGCGTCACGCTTCCGCCGCTGAGCGACGCTCCGAGCTTGGCATCGGCGTCGCCGTAATGCATGCGGCCCAGTACCTCACGAACTTGCGTCTTGGAGAGCGATGGGAAACGAACCTCGAGGGCGCGCGACCGAATCGTCGGCAGCAATCTCCCCGGCGCCGGCGTCGTGAGCAGCATCACGACGCCCGCCGGCGGCTCCTCCAGGAACTTGAGCAGCGCGTTGGCCGCCTCGCGCGTTGCGAAGTCGACGTCGCCGAGCAGTAAGACGCGCATCCCGCCGCTGTAGGACTGCAGCGAAAGCTGCCGGACGAGATCCCGGGTCGACAGCTCGTCGCCTTGGTAGAAACCTCGGGGCGCATCGGGATCGCCGATTTTGAGCGTTCCCTCGTGTTCCAAGAAGTCGGGATGATGGGCGCCGTCGGCCCGAAAGAGCGCGCACGACGAGCAGACACCGTCATAGCCGAGGATTCGTTCTTTGGGCGCCACGCAAAGCAGCGATTGCGCGAGCCGGCGTGCGAAGAATTTCTTCCCGACGCCCGCAGGTCCGGAGAAGAGGTACGCGTGCGCAAGCGTCTCGCGCGTGAGCGCATCGAAATAACGTTTGGGGCCTTGCGCCCCTACGACGTCGAAATGAAGTTCCACGCATCTTCCAAGAGGCCGTCCCGCGGCAGCGTGCCGTCGAGCACCTGGTGTCGCGCCGATTTTGCCAGCTCCAAGTAACCGCGCCGAACGCGCTCGTGGAAGGCGGCGTCCTGACTTTCGACCCGGTCCAAGACATACGATCGTTCTTGCGTCCTCGCTCGCGCCACCTCGACGGGGAGATCGATCAACAAAACGAGATCGGGTTGTACTCCGCCGGTCGCTTCATCGCAAAGCCGTTGTAACGACGCAAGCTCGAGACCGCCGCCGTATCCCTGATAGGCCAGCGTCGAATCCGTGAAGCGATCGCAAAGCACGAGGCGATTCTCGGCAAGCGCGGGGCGAATCACCTCGGCGACGTGCTGGGCGCGTGCCGCATTCACGAGAAGGGCCTCCGTCAAAACGCCGATCGTCAGAGTGCGGTCGAGAAAGATCGAGCGAATCGCATCGCCGGTTGCGGTACCGCCGGGCTCGCGCGTTGCGACGACCTCGCGCCCCTCCACGCCGAAGCGCTCAACGAGCCCTTTGTGCAGCGTGCTTTTGCCGCTGCCCTCGATGCCTTCGATTACAACGAACACCTAGGTTTCGGTGGTTTTATAAATTCTGACGCGGCGATTGGGCTCGAGCCCGGTGCTGCGCGATTGCAGGCGATACCGTTCGGCGAGCTGGTGCTGCGTGCGGCGAATGTACGACGTTTGCGGCGAAAGCTCGATCGCGTTGTTGTTGAGCATCACCTGATAGACGGCCTCCTCGGCTTCGCGCAACGCAATTTCTTCGTTGTCGATCGACCCGAGGTTGAAGACGTCGCGGAGGGCGGCTTGAATTTGGGTCGTCGTGTTCGTCTTGATGGAATAGATCGGCACGTTGTCCGAGGCGATCTGTTTGAGCTTCGGCTGCTCCTTGCGCTCGAGCGTCTTGAGCGTGAGAACGACGTCCGCGTCGTCCCAGTTGCGCGCCATTGCGGCGTTGACGCGCAGGTTCGTGATGGCGCGCTCGATCTTGTTGCGCGAAATGCCGTAAGGAAAGATCGAAAGCGGCCGTTCCCGCTCCTCGCCATCGTGGTCGTGTTGATCGTAGGCTTCACTCAGCCGGGGCATCGACTCCGTATCGGCCTCTTGGACGACCTTGACCTCGCCGCTGGGCTGGCGCTGGCGCACCTCGGGCTGCGGCTGATATCCGCGTAGCAGCGCGTCGATTACGTCGGCGACGTTCTTATGAATTGCCAGCCGGTCGCGGTCGTGGATCTCAATAACGACATCGAAGGTGGGGGGCGCCTTGCGCTCGAGAACGGTCTTTCGCGTACCGCGGCGCCGCGCTTCTTCGTCCGAAAGCGTGACGGCGCTCACTCCGCCAACCAAGTCCGAAAGCGTCGGGTTCATCAACAGGTTCTGAAGCGTTTGGCCGTGCGCCGTTCCAATCAGCGTCACGCCCCGCTCGGCAATCGTGCGGGCGGCGGCCGCCTCGGCCTCCGTGCCGATCTCGTCGATCACGATGACCTCGGGCATGTGATTTTCGACGGCCTCGATCATCACCGCGTGCTGCAGCGCCGGATCGGCAACCTGCATGCGCCGCGCCATGCCGATCCCCGGATGCGGGATGTCGCTGTCGCCCGCGATTTCGTTCGAGCTATCGACGATGACGACGCGCTTTCGCTCTTCGGAAAGCACGCGCGCGCATTCGCGCAGCATCGTTGTCTTACCGACGCCGGGTCTGCCGAGCAGACACATTGACGACCCGCCGCGCAGCACGTCGAGCAGAATATCGATCGTTCCGTAAACCGCTCGGCCGACGCGGCACGTGAGCCCGACGATCTTGCCGGTCCGGTTACGAATCGCGCTGATGCGATGAAGCGTTTGCTCGATGCCGGCGCGATTATCCGCGCCAAATGGCGAAACGCGCGAGCAGACGTGCGCGATATCTTCGTGGCCGATCGGTACGTCCGTCAGATAAATAAAATCGTGCTCGAAACGGGCCTCCGGTGGGCGCCCCAAATCGAGCACGACTTCAATGATGTCTTCGAGGTTACGCAGACGGACGAGGGCTTGCCGAATCGTGAGCGGGAAGATGTCGAGGAGTTGGGAGAGTTCCCAACTAGGGGAGATGGAATGAACTCTGATTGCCAAAAATCGTTCCTCACTTCCGAGGCGCTTCGCCTGACCGTTATCCGTCCTCGGTAGTCACTCCTTCACGACGCGGATCACTCGCAGCTCGCCGTCGAAGGGGCCTTGAATTCGCACCCCGGCCTTCAACTCGAGACGCAAATACTCGATGATCTCCCGCGTAATCTCCTCGCCTGGCGCGATGACCGGGATTCCGGGCGGATAGGGCGTCAGCGTCTCGGCGCAGATTCGCCCGCTCGACTCGCGAAACTTTACAAACTCAGCATCGGCTAAGAATGCATCGCGCGGAAGCATGCGCATCGGTGGGACGGCGGGAAGTCGAAACGTTCCGCGCCTCAACCGTTCCTCGAGAATGCCCGACGGTGCGAACATGTCGATCGGCCGGTCGTCGCGCGCAAGCTCCTCGAACGCATAAATGAAGCCTTCGGCCGCCTCGCGCGTGGTTCCAATCGTAAAGAGCGCGACGACGTTGAAGAGATCCGCCATCTCCACCTGAATGTTATAGCGGCGGCGCAGCAGCGCTGAGGCCTCGTAGCCCGTATAACCCAGGCCTTTGACGGTCACCGTGACCTTTGTCGGGTCGAGATCGAAGATGCCGTGGCGCCCCTGCAGCTCTTCGCCGAAACAGTAAAGGCCCGCAATCCGGTTCAGGCGCGCGCGCGTCTCTTCCGCCAACGCGATCGTACGCGAGAGCAGCGCTTCGCCTTCGGTGGCCATCTGCTTGCGCGCCACGTCGAGCGACGCGACCATCGGCAGATTCGGCGAGGTCGATAGGAACATCTTGAGCACTGCTTCGAGGCGATCCAGCGCGACGCGTTCGCCCTTGTGATGCAGCATCGCACACTGGGAGAATGCGGAGAGCATTTTGTGCGTGGAGTTGATGCAGATATCGGCGCCGGCGTTCGTCGCCGAGAGCGGAAGCGCCGGATGAAAGTGAAAGTGCGGCCCCCAAGCCTCGTCGACGAGCAGCACCTTACCGGCGCCGTGCACGATCCGCTCGATCGCTTCGAGGTCTGCCGCCACGCCGTAATAGGTCGGGGAGACCACGTAGACGGCGACGAGGTCGGGATGCGCCTCGATCGTGCACGCGACGGTTTCCGGGGTCACGCAGTGGTCCATGCGCAGCTCCAAGTCCACTTCAGGGTGCATGTAGATGGGCTGCGCGCCGCTCATCACCAAGCCCCCCAGCATGGACTTGTGCGAGTTACGCGGGACGGCAATCTTCTCGCCAGGGTTGAGCGCCGCCATCATCATGCACTGGTTGCCGCTGGTCGAACCGTTGATCAAGAAAAACGTGTGGTCGGCGCCCCACGCTTCCGCCGCGAGCTCCTGCGCTTCTTTGATCGCTTCGGTAGGCTGGAGCAGATCGTCGATGCCCGGCATCGGAGTGAGATCGATCGCGCAGATGTTGTCGCCGACGAACTCGCGAAAGGCCAAATCCATTCCCACGCCCTGCACGTGACCCGGCGTATGAAATGGCTGCACGCCCGAGTCCACGTAATCGAGCAGCGCTTGGAAGTACGGCGCTCTGTGTTGATCCAAGAGTGCGGCCCGGCTAAGCGAGGACTTCGAAGCCGAGACGATTCAGCATCGCGAAATCGTCGGCGTCGCTGCGGCCTTCCGTCGTCAGATAGTTGCCCAGGACGATGCCGCTGACACCACTTCGCATGCCGACATCCTGCAGTGCTTGCAGCGTAACCTCGCGTCCGCCGGCAAAGCGTACCAGCGCACTCGGTAAGGCAAGACGCGCCATTGCCACAAAACGCAGCGCTTCGACCGGATCGAGCAGCGACCGGTCCCCAAAGGGCGTCCCAGGGCGCGGATTGAGAAAGTTGATCGGAACCTCTTGGGGTTGGAGCTCTTGCAAGGCAGATAAGAAGTCGAGGCGGTCGGCGACGTCTTCTCCCATGCCGATGATGCCGCCGCAGCAGAGCTCGAGATCGTGGCGCTTCACGCGCTGACAAGTTTCCCAGCGCTCGTCGTAAGTGTGGGTCGTGCAGACTTGGGGAAAATAGCGGCGCGACGTTTCAAGGTTATGGTTGACTTTGTCGACGCCGGCTCGTGCGAGCCGCTCGATCTGGCGGTCGTTCAAAATTCCGAGCGAGACGGCGACGGTCAGCGGCAGCTCGGCTTTGATTTCCTCGACGGCGGCGCAGACGCGTTCCAGCAGTTTTTCGGAAGGGCCGCGCACGGCGACGACGATGCAAAACTCGCCGGCCCCCCGGGCGTACGCGGCGCGCGCTGCCGCGACAAAATCCTCGACGCTCGAAAGCGGCTCGGCTTGGACATCGGTTGCATAGCGCGCGCTTTGCGAGCAAAAATTGCAATCTTCCGAGCAACCGCCCTTCTTGGCGTTGTACAGCACTTCGACGGCAATCTCGTTGCCGCAGTAGTGCGAGCGAACGTCATCGGCAAGCGCCAAGAGAGCCGGTACGTGCTCGGCGGTAAGTTGGGCAACGCCGGCGAGCAGCTCGGCGCTCGCAGGGCGGCCCCGCTCGAGCAGCTGGGCTCGCGCGCGTTGGATCGTGGAATGCGCCATATCAGCGCTCTTGCTTCACCAAAGATTCGAAAAGCTTTGCACCGGCTTCGACGGATTGAGTCTCGGCGGCCGCAAACGCCAGAACGCCAAGCACCGGCAGACTTCCTTGCAGCACGCAATAGACACGGTCGCGGTATGTCGGATCCGTTCGGCCCCAACGTTCGACCAGCACAGCGCCGGCGACCGGGATGTTTAGCTCGCGGCAGAGGCTGCGCGTCAGCATGGCGTGATTGATGCAGCCCAGGCGAAGGCCTACGGTAATAACCGCCTCGAGCTTGGCCAGGGCCGCGACGTGGCCGATATTCTCGCCGGCATTAAGGGGGACCATGATGCCTCCGATGCCCTCGGCGACGATCGTGCCGGGAATTTTGTCAACTTCATCGGCGAGCCGCTCCGCGGTAAGCGGCGGCTTGGCTTCGGCGAGTGCCGCGGACCAGGGGTCTCCAGCGTTTTCAAAGCGGGCGAGCTCGACGTGCGGTACGCCGGCGAGCCGACCGGCACGCTGCGCGTCGCCCTCCCCGCGCGGCTTTACTCCCGTCTGGACGATCTTGACGATTGTCGGGTTTTCGCCCGCGCGGCGCAGTGCAAGCGCAAGCGCGGCTGTCACCCGAGTCTTTCCGACGTCGGTGTCGGTTCCGGTTACGAAGTAGCGACGCATCGCCGTAGCTCTTCTGCGAGCATATCTACCTGGTCCAGCGTATGGTCGGCGCGGATCGTGATGCGCAGCCGCGATGTGCCGGGCGCCACGGTGGGCGGACGGATCGCTGGGACGAAGATGCGGCGCTTCCATAGTTCCTCCGAGACGCCTAGCGCGCGCTCCTCGCTACCGAGGAGGACGGAGACGATAGGCCCTTCGACGGAGCCTTTCCTGAGAGCAGTAATGTCATCCTGAGCGCAGTCGAAGGACGAGGGGCTGGCGTCGAGGGCGGCGCGCAGGCGGGCGGCGTTCGCTCGCAGGCGTTCGCGGCGATCGTCGCCGCGACGCGTAAGGAGAAGGGCGATGCGCGACGCGAGCGCGAGCGACGGCGGCAGCGCGGTGTCGAAGATAAACGACCGCGCGCGATTGACCAGCAGCTCGATCGCCGTCGCGGGACCCGCAACGAAACCGCCAAGCGAGCCAAGCGCTTTCGAAAGCGTCCCGAGGATAAGGATGCGCGGGTCGTCGAGCGCGCGCGCGAGCCCCGCGCCTTGCGGTCCGGCGATTCCAAGCGCGTGCGCTTCATCGAGCAGCAGGACGTCTTGCTCTCTCAAACACTCGAGGAGCGCGGTGGGATCGATTGCGTCGCCGTCCATGCCGAAGATCGATTCGCTGACCACGAGCAAACTCTTGGACGTACTCGTAGGCGGGAGCGTGGCGTGCTCGTAGATCGAGTGCGGTGTTCGCGCGAGACGGATGCCGTCGATCAGGCAGGCATGGTTGGATTGGTCGGAGAGAATCGTTTCGACCAGCTCCGCAAGCACCGGAATCGTTCCTACACCGGCAAGGTAACCGGAAGAGAATAGCAATGCACGCTCGCGCCCGAGCCAATCCGCCAGCTCGTTTTCAAGAAGCGCATGCTCGCGCTGGCGTCCTCCCAGCAAGCGTGCGCCGCCCGAGCCGACGCGTGTCGCTCGTTTCAGCGCCTCGACGACTTGCGGATCCGTCGCCAAGCCCAGGTAATCGTTCGACGAAAAGTCGATGACGTTGGAGAGCCCGTGCTGCGGGAGATCGCGGTAGCGGTGCTCGCCGCGAATAGCTTCGAGCGTTTGCCGCGCCCGCTGGAGGTAGCTCACTCTTTCATCCTTCGACTGCGCTCAGGACGAGCACGGTTGACAACGATTCGAAGAAGGCGTCGACCTCTTCATCGCTCGAGCAGAGCGGCGGAACGAACTGAATCACGTCGCCGATCGCCCGCGTGAAGTGGCCCGCGTCGTACAGCGCATCGGCAGAGGAGGGCCCCAAATTCTTGCGCAGCTCGATCCCGAGCATCGTCCCGGCTTGGCGCAAGTCGTGCACGAGCGGATGCGCGCGTAAGCTTTCCAGGTGTGCGCGCGATCGCCGAGCGATACCCTGCGCACGCTCGAGCGTACCTTCTTCTTCGAACAGCGAGAGCGATGCCAGCGCCGCCGCGCATGCAATCGGATTTCCGGCGTACGAATGACCGTGAAAGAAGTGAACGAATGCGTCCGGTGCGCCAAGAAATACGTCGTACAGCGATTGACCGACCAGCGTCGCAGAGAGCGCCATCGTGCCGCCCGTCAAGCCTTTTCCGACGCAGACGATATCCGGGCTAACGCCGATCTGTTCGAAGGCGAACATCGTGCCGGTACGCCCGAATCCGGTAGCAATTTCGTCACAGACGATCAGCGCTTCGACGCCTTTTAACCGTTCGTAGGCCTCCTTCGGAACGAGCCGCATACCCGCTGCGGCTTGAACCAGCGGCTCGAGGATCACCGCCGCAACGTCCTCTCCAAGCGGAACCGTAGCGTCGTAACCTTGCGTTTCGAACGTAACGCTGCCGAAGCGCGACTTGAAGACCGCGATGTCGGAAAGGCTCATCGCGCCGATCGTATCGCCGTGGTACGCGCCGCTCAACCGCACGAAGCGGGTGCGATGCGGCTGACCGGCGTTCTGCCAATATTGCAGCGCCATCTTGATTGCGGCCTCAACCGCGCTGGCGCCGTCGCTTGCAAAGAATGCGCGATCCATGCCCGCGATCGCACAAAGCCGCTCGGCGAGCTCTTCGGCGACGGGATTCGTCGCCCCGAGTAGCGTCGCGTGATCGAGCGTCGCCGCCTGTCGCGCGATCGCCTCGACGATGCGTGGATGGCAATGACCGTGAATCGTCGTCCAAATCGAGCTGACTGCATCGTAAACACTCCGGCCGCGCGCATCTTCCAGCATCGTTCCGCGGCCTCGCACGAACGATCGCGCCTGCTCGTCGAAGTGCCGCATCTGCGTGAACGGCAACCATAGATGCGACATTTTGGCCGTTTTTCGCTGTCGGCAGGCGGTCCCCTCACGCAAGGGGCAGTATTTTTCTCGTGATCAAGTTGCGCTGGTCTTGCCTTTCATATAAGCTAAATTCGATGTCCAACAACACGCAACGCTGATGTCGCGGCCGCACGAGGACCGTCGGCATCACACGGCCACGGACCACCACGCCGGCGGACCGGCGATCGTCTTTGCGCCGCCTGCATGGTGGGCGGTTGCCGTCGTACACGTCACGGCCGAGCGTGCCGACGCCGCAATCGCGTCGTACGAAACTCTCGTCGAGAAGGCTCGGACCTCGGCGGCGCGGGTGCGAGAAGCCGCCATCCTGCGCTCGCACAATCATCGGCGCGTGATCGTGCTGCTCCATCTTGACGGCCACGAGGAATTCCGGCACCTCTGCGCAGCCTGGGACGATCATCACCTCGTCGCCGAGCGGCACGACGTCGCGGAATCACGCTCCTTGACGCTCTACAGTCTGGCGACGAACCTAGGCGACGCGGCCATCGATCCGACGTCGACCGATGCGGTTGCTTTCGAGCAATTCTCGTCAGGCCTCGAAGGGACCCACGCCGTCACGAGCTCTATCGCCGCCGCACCGGGGTTCCGAGGCGCGTCGATCTTGCGCAGCGACGACGACAGCGCTTCTGCAATCATTTATCGATTCGCACACGTCGAAGAGATCGGAGCATTTCGCGCGAGCGAAACACTCTATCCAGTGCACGTAGTGCGCACGTTTATTTGAGGAGCCGGTACCTTTCGTCCCGCGTTATGCGGCTTTAAGTTTCCATGCCATCATCGACCATGAGAAGCCGGCGAAAACAAAGTTCAAACCGACGACGAACCCGATGAACCACAAAGCGGAGAACGGCCACTGAATCCAAAGCAGGACGCCGAGAATCACGCTGACGACTCCGCCGAACGCGACCCACCCGTAGTGCGGAAACTGCAGCATGAGCGCGGTGACGAATCGGAAAAGTCCGCCGAAGACGAAGAGCGTGGCGAGCAGCAGCGTAACGACCAGCGCTCCCGCTACGGGATGTTCCAGCAGCATCAAGCCAACGATAATATCGAGAATGCCGACCAAGAGCAGCAGCACTATATGCCCGGCGCCGCGCGCCATGATGGCTCCGGCCAGCTGCACGATGCCGGCAATGAATAAGGCCGCTCCGAGCACGATGACCGAAGCCATCGTTGCGACCCCCTCCGCCCACATGCAGTACAGGCCGACTAGAATGAGCGCGATCCCGACGGCGAGGTACCAGCCCCAGAGCTTACGGGCATCCGCGGAATCGGCTACGTCTGCAAAAGCCTTCATGAACCACTCCTGTTCTTGAAAAGGTAAAACAAGAGGATTCGGCCTCAGCTCGAGCGGCCCCTTACTTGGACACCCCGGGGTCGCCGACGTGGTTCGCGCGGCGGACCGCCGGCGCGACGATCTGCACGACGACGACCTGCAGCACTGCGGCGGCGGGCACCGCTAAGAACGCTCCGGGAATGCCCAAGAGCATGCCGCCGACAACCGTCGAGAAGATAATCAGCAGAAAGCTCAACTGCACGCGCTGCCCGAAGATGATCGGGGAGAGCACGTTCTGATCGACAACTTGCACGACGGTGAAGATGGCGAGGACGATCAACATTTTGACCCAGCCGCTCGTCGCAAGCACGACCAGCAAAATGACCGGTCCGGAAATTACGGCGCCAACCATCGGAATCGCCTGAAACACGGCGACCACGAAACCGAGCAGCAGGGCGTAGGGAACTCCCAGAATCGCAACCGCTCCACCCATCGTCACGCCAACGATGGTTCCATTGATAACGATTCCCTTTACGTAGGCGCTGAGGCGAACGCCAATCGTGTCGAAGGCGTCCTTCCAATCCCGGCCGGTCGTTTGCGGCAAAAGACTGAGAGTAAAGCGCTCGAGGTCATCCGACGAGAGCATCCATCCAACTGCAAGCAGCAAAATTATGATCGCGTTTCCAAAAACGGCGGCAACCAGAGCCGGCCCCGCCAGCAGGTGCGCCCCGAGGGAGCTAAAGGCGCCCCCCGCGCCGTTGGCAACTGCGCCTGCGAACTGTTTGGAGAGTTCGTAATCCTTTAGGAAACGCTCGGCGGCGACGAGTTGGTCTTTCAGGGAGTTGACGTAGCCCGGAATCGCCTGGACGAGGCGCTGAATTTCGACACCCAGCGGAGCGATCAAGACATAGGCAATCAGCGCTGCAATCAGGATGGCCCCGCCAAACGAAAGGCCGACCGCGATGCCGAACGGCATTCTCGCGCCGAGACGATTGGCAATCGGACGCAGGGCCACCGCGATCAGGATCCCCGTAAAGAGTAAGACGAACGCCGAGAGCGTGCCGGCAAGCACGAGCCAGAGGACGTACGCGCCGGCGAACACGGCGGCGGCCGTAAGCCATGTGCGAACGCCAATCCCTACCGGGCGCGGTCCGGAATCGATCATTGAGGCGTAAAGGCCACGATCTCTCCCTTGTCGCGGTCGCTGGTCCACCACATCGTACCGTCAAACGTTAGCGCGCGTCCGTCGAACGGGACCGCGGCGACCGGTTCGACGGTCGGCGCACTCTGTCGGAGATCGATGCGCCCGAACTCGAGGTTCTCGAACTCGTCGTCGGCGGCGATCATAAACGCAGTGCCTGCGCCGGCGAATGCAAAGCCGGCGCAGCGCGCAGGCAACGCGATCTCCCGCTGGACAGCGCCACGGCCGTCCAGCTCCAAAATCCGCCGATTTCCCTGCTGGCAGAGGTAAAGGGTCGATCCGTCGGCGGCAAGATGCGAGCCCGTGACGTCCGGGCAGGCGACCTTATTGTCGAAGCCGCGCCCGGGGCGAAAACGGAAGAGATAGCGATCGTCGTCGTCGAGCGCAACTACGACGGAGAGAGCGTCGCCGACCGTGGCGAGCCCGTACGGCTTTCCCGGCGCCGCGATTTCGTCGACGACGTCCCAATCTTTGGTGTCGATCGCATAAAGCTTGTCCGTATCCCAGGAGCCGACCCATAGCTGCCCGCCGTAAAAGGCGAGCGGCTGGGGACGGCCGCCGGGAGATTTCTGACGGTTTACTTCTTTCACATTTTGCATACTCGCCTAAAGGCGGACCGCCTGCGCGGGGTTGCGTCTAGGAAGCCTAGGCTTCGATGCGTTCGTCGATTGAGACGTTGTACAGGAAGAGGAACTTGCCCCATTCGTCGGGCAGCGTGTTGCGCTTGATCTGAATCCAGGGGATGTACTTCGGCTGGCGCGGTTTGCGCTGAAGCGACATGTTGGCTTCGTGCGGAGTCCGGTTGTTTTTGCGGTTGTTGCAGCGCATGCACGCGCAGACCAAATTCTCCCAAGTCGAATCGCCGCCGCGGCTCTTGGGGACGACGTGATCCACGGTCATCAACCGTTCGCCGCGCGTACCGCAGTATTGGCAGGCGTGTTCGTCGCGGATCAGGACGTTCTTCTTCGTTAACGCGACCCGCTGCATCGGACGGCGGATGTAGTAGAGCATGCGAATGATCGAAGGCATGCGCATTTCGAACGTCGGCGAAGCAAGAATACGCTCGCGCCCGTGCAGCATCTCCGCTTTGCCGGCAAAAATCAGTTTAACCGCGCGCTGAAAGCTCGTGACGTTGAGCGCTTCGTACGTGAAGTTCAGCACGAGCACTTCGCTCATGCGAGCGTTACCTTCATGCTATAAAAGCGAGGCATCTCAGGTGCCTCGCTTCCGAACGAACGTCATGCGCGTTTCGGTTAGCATCTGCGTTATTGCTAACCGCTCTTGCGGTCGCAACCTTTCTTTGACGCGTTCGAACGCCGCCGTCGCCACGTCAATCGCGACCTCGGCCGACGCATGATCGGGCGCGCGGCCCTCCTGCTCGGTCAAATACGCGTGCGCGGCGAGGGTGAGCGTCGCGATAACCTCGCGCAGCAAAGGCTCGACGGGCGGGATCTGCCCTTGAAATCCGGCGCTTTCCCACTCGGGAGCGGCGCCCCCACTAGACATCTACAGTCGAAATTACGCCGCGGTGGAAGCCTTCCCTTGCTGCCTAACGATCTGGAGGAAGTACTGATGGACGCGAGCGTCGGTGCCGAGCTCGGGGTGGAACGAGGTCGCGAGCACGTTTCCCTCGCGCGCCATCACGCCGCGCCCCTCTCGCTCCGCAAGCACCGCAACGTTGCGCCCATGGCGTTCGATCCACGGCGCGCGGATGAAGATTGCCGGAAACGGCGTGTTGCCCAGCGCCGGGATCGCAAGCTCGACTTGTGCCGAATCGTTCTGCCGTCCGAACGCGTTACGACGCACGGTGATGTCGATGAGATCGAGCGTCGATTGGTTCACCCCGACGACGTCGTGCGCGGCAACGATCATTCCCATGCACGTTCCCCAGAGCGGCATTCCGGCGCGCGTGCGTTCGACGATCGGCCGCCCAAGGCCAGAGCGGTCGAGCAGCTTCATGACCGTCGTGGATTCACCCCCGGGCACGATCAGCGCATCCACGCGCGCGAGGTCCGCTGGGGTTTTTACCGGGATTGCGGAGGCGCCGCAATGCTCGAGTGCCATGAGATGCTCGGTTACATCTCCCTGGAGTGCTAAGACACCGACCACTTGTCGTGCTTCGATGAAGCCTGTCCTGAGCGTAGTCGAAGGGCTCAGCATGACAAGTGGTTAGACACCGCGGGGGGCCATCAGTTGCCCTTCGGCGAGCTGGCGGATGTCGAGGCCCGGCATCGCCTCGGATGCGCCGAGCGACCGGCAAGCCTCTAGAACGATCTCGGGCTCGTTGAAGTGCGTCGTCGCATCAACGATGGCACGGGCGAAACGTTTGGGATCCTTCGATTTAAAGATGCCGCTTCCGACGAAGATGCCCTCCGCGCCAAGCTGCATCATCAATGCGGCGTCCGCGGGCGTTGCGACGCCGCCAGCGCAGAAGAGCACGACGGGCAACTTGCCGTCGCGCGCAATCTCCGTGACGAGTTCGACGGGGGCCCCAAGATCGCGGGCTCGCGCGACGAGTTCTTCCTTTGGAGTGATGTGCAGCTCGCGAATCGCATCGCCGATGGCGCGCATGTGACGAACCGCCTCGACGATGTTGCCGCTGCCCGCTTCGCCCTTGCTGCGAATCATCGCCGCGCCTTCGGCAATTCGCCGAAGCGCTTCGCCGAGATCGCGCGCTCCGCAGACGAACGGAGTCTTAAAAACCTGTTTGTCGACGTGGTAGTTGTCGTCGGCCGGCGTCAGCACTTCCGATTCGTCGATGTAATCGACGCCGAGCTGCTGCAACACCTGCGCCTCCGCAAAGTGCCCGATGCGGCATTTGGCCATCACCGGAACCGTTACGGCGTCCATGATGCTGCGAATCAGCTCGATCCCGCTCATTCGAGCAACACCGCCGGTCGCTCGGATGTCTGCCGGAATCCGTTCGAGCGCCATCACGGCGACGGCGCCTGCCTCTTGCGCGATCGCTGCGTGTTCGGGCGTCACGACGTCCATAATGACGCCGCCTTTGAGCATCTGCGCGAGTCCGCGTTTGACCGTTACCGTTCCAGTTTCCATGCTTCTATTCTAACAGGCATTCCCCAGAGAACGCCGCGACGTAGTGCTTAGGGAGGTGTCGGCGTCGCCTCGGGGGGCATCCCGACCTGGGGCGAGGCCAGGGGACCGCTCGACGCGGGCGACGGCTCGAAGGTCGGGAACGGCTTCTGGCGCCAGATCGGGATATTCGGATTCGGCGTCGGCGTTACCGGCGGCGGGGGGGACGGCGAGGCCTTCGGCGTGGGCGGCAGCGTGGGCAGCGGCTTTGGCGGCACCCGAGGATCCGGAAAACGAGGGTCGCCGGCGGCCGAAAGGGACTGCGAGCGCTTCCAATCGGGGCCGTACGGCCGCGGCGAAGCGTCGGCACCGGACGGCAGGGGCGTGGGGATCACCGACTGCAACTGCTGCTGGGTCGCCTGTTGCATGACCCGATCGCCCATGTGCTGCCCCACGGCGACGGCAATCAATAGAACCGCGGCGCCGACCGCCAGGACGACCGTCGGAAATCTCATGCGCGCGCCAGCGGGCGAACCAGGTCGAGTTTTGCGGCCCGCGCCCGCCGGTCGCTCGGCTTGCCGATCAAGTGCACCTCGCGCAGTTCGCCGGCGGCCATGTTAACGCGAGCCGTATGTCCGCGAAACTCGAGCAGCACGTCGCGCGCGCGATCGCCTAGGTTACCGACGAAGATGCGCACCGCGCCTGCATCGTCTTCGAAGGCGATCCCACCGACTTCCACGGGCGAAATGGTTACTTCGTCGCTCACGTCGCGTCCGGCATAGATGCACGCAAACGGTTCTTCCGCCGAAAGCTCGGGCATGTTCGCGTAAATCGTATCGTTGAGCAAATCAATGACGTACGTGCAGCGCCGGCCGCCCCAGTGCACCCGAGCGGCGGCGACCCATTTCCAATCCGCCGGACGCATGGGCGCCAAGTGCGGACGTCCGCTGGTGCGATAGCCGTCCAGACCCCCGACGGTCTCGGCGACCGCCCACAAAAACTTCGCGCTGGTCCAGGGGGAGAGATACATTCCGCGGTTGCTCAACGAGCCGCCGTCGAACCATTCGGCAAACTCGCCCGGGACCGTATTGCGCGGGCTTCCGGCTTCCATCGCGGCATAGGTCTGAGTCAGGAAATGCACGGCGTCGTCGGTCATGCCGTTACGGGCGAGTGCGACGGCAAACCACAGCGTGAGGTCGGGCCAGATGCCGCCGAGCAGCCCAAAGCCATACGATGGAAAATACCAAGCGTCGGCGGTCGAAATCGTGCGAAGTCCGACCGGCGTTACAAAATCCGCCTCCTTCAAGCGCGTGAGAATCGCCTGCCGCTGAGCCTGGTCGGCAACGCCGAAGAGCACCGGGAAAATCTCGTCGGCCGTAAAGTTGTCTTGGTAGTTTCCGTCCTGATCGTAGTTGAGGACGAAGGCGCCGGTATCGTCGTTGTACAGATAATCCATCATGGCGGTACGCATGCTCTTAGCTTGCGCGCCGTACTTTTCCCAATGGTCGTTATCGCCGACGACCGCGCAGAGCATTGCCGCCGCCTCGAGCGCGTAGACGGCCTCCGCGTTGATTTCCGTGACGGCGCCGTCGAGCGTGTAATACGGAATGATGTTGCGCCAGGAGGAAATGCCGTGCATGTCTACGCCTTTGGCTTGGCAATAGACCAAGCCGTGAGGATCGCGCTGCGAAAGCAGGTAATCGGTAAGGCGAATCACGAGCGCAATGTGTTCCCGAACCCACTCGTCGTCGAGCGTCGCGTTGTAGTGGTGGAGCATCGCGATGAGATGCAGCGGCGTATCGTCGTTGATGTTCAGGTCGTAATCGGTTTTATAACCGGTGACGCCGCGCACGTATTCGACCATTAACCCGCTCTCTTGGACGGCTGCGTTAAAGACTTCGAGCGCGTTGCGACTGAACTCGGGCCAAAAGTAATCGAAGCCGTGAACGAACCAGGACGTGTCGCGTGAGACGAGGATGTCGGAGGGCGGCGAGTTGGTCGCCCCCCAACCGTGCGGATACTCCTTGACGATGCGCAGCATGTTGGCCTTCGCCCAAACCACGCCGCGGCTGATCTCTGGGGAAGGCGTGAGGAATCTCGCGTCGGCGAGACGCTCGTTGAAATAGCCTTGCGTATCGTGCAGCGCGCGCAGATCGGAAAGCAGCGCTTCGAGGACGGGGCGGCTGCGTTCGGTTCCGGCCTTATCGTAGACGACGGCTAGTCGCAGCGATTCACGCGCCCCCGCCGCCACCGTAATCCGGTATTCGAAGGCGCCGAAGATGCGCCGGCTCACGAGTTCTGCTTGCTGCGGCGTGACGTCGCCCATCGTCGGTTTCGAATCGGCTTGCGAAAACGTTGCGCGGCGCATGGCTTCGAGCAAGACCTGTTCGCGCAGCGAGAGCTGGACGGCGACTGGACGGCGCGATCCGCCCCACCAGCGTTCGCCGCCGGTCTCGAGATTTTTCGAGCAGATGAAACGTCCGTCATTCCAGGCGCGGACCTCGTGTTCGGGCTCGCCGTAGAAGCGCTGGCCGACCAGCATCGCCCACGGGAAGAGCGAAACGTCAAGCGCTTCGGCCCCCGGATTGAAGAGCGTCACGTCTACCACGAATGCGACGGCACGGTCGAACTCCGGCCCGTGCGGCACGTAGAAGGCTTCGGTTACGTGGACGCGGTGGTCGAGCGTAAACTCGGAGATCTGCGCGTAGGGAAGGAAGGTGAGATCGTGCTCGATTTGATGCGGAAAGAACGTGCGGTCGAGGAGACGATAGGCGATGTGGTGCGTTCCGAAGATGATCTGGTCGGTGTCGGCATCCCAAAGCCCTCGCACGCCGCCTTTTGCGGTCGATTGCGCGAAGGCTTTGAAGTTCCCGAGTAAGAGACCGTAGGGGGTCTCGGATTCGTTGAGGACGTAGGCGCAAAACTCATTGCGCTGCGCGTCGTAGCTCAAGCCCACACTCCGTACTGCGGCACGGGGCGCGAAGGCGCCTCCTCGCGCGGCGGCTAACGAAAAAGGGTGCGAGCACCCGCAAAAATCAACCTGACGCTCGAAGTGCTCGCCCTGCGCAGCGACGGATATCACGGCGTGCGCAGCGTGATGGTGCCGATCGACCTGGCGGACGAACTAACGATCGAACCGAGTACCCGCTTCAGCTTTGAGTGCGACCGCGACGAGCTCGCGGGGGACCGCAATCTCGCCATCGCTGCGCTCCATGCGCTGGGCGAGGAGCTCCCTGCGGTGCGAATGCGATTGCTCAAGCGAATTCCCGTACAGGCTGGGTTGGGCGGCGGTTCCAGCGACGCCGCGGCAGTCTTGCGCGCGGCAATGGCCGGCGCATTCGGAGCGGCGCCGCGCCGGGAATGGATGCAGATCGCGCGAAGCCTCGGATCGGACGTTCCCTTTTTTCTCGCGGGAACGGCCGCGTTAGTCGAAGGAACGGGCGAGCGCGTGACGCCGGCTGGAGCGATCCCAGCGTGGAACGTGTTGATCGTGAAGCCGCCCGTCGACGTTTCCACCGCGCAGGCATATCGAGATATCGATGCGTCCAAACGTCCGCAGCGGCCCCGCAGCGGCAGCGTCTCGATCGCAATGCTCGAGGCGCTGCAACGCGCGGAGTTCCCACGCGTGCAAGCGCTCCTACAGAACGACTTTCACGAGGTTATTGCGACGTCCACTCCGCAGGTTACGTCCGCGCTCGACGCGCTGCGGGTTGCCGGTGCAAGCAACGCGCTCTTGGCGGGCTCGGGTTCGTGCGTCTTTACGCTTTCACCAGAAAAGGCTCACATCGAGGCGATTGCACGACGCTTGGAGTTGCCGCCGAAGTACGAGCGCTTCGTGACGCGCTTTGCGACGACGCCGGAGTGGAGATGAACGCCGTTCTTCTTGCGGGCGGCCCGTTGGACGACGTTGCGCGCTTGCAGCCGGGCGCGCCGAACAAAGCGTTCATCGATATCGGTGGGAGAACGCTTGCGGGACGCGTGCTGGTAGCTCTCCGAGGTTCGCCGTCGGTTGGACGCATCGTGGTGGTGGCTCCGCCCAGCACGTGGGGACACGACGATCTCCACGCCGCCGACGATTTTCGCCCCGACGGCGTTCGAATTACCGAAAGTTTAGAGAGCGGCCTGGAGGGGTTCGAACCAGACGACGACGTCTTGGTGGTCGCGTCGGATCTCCCGGTGCTCGCGGCTGCAGCCGTCGACGACTTCGTCGCCGGCGTACGCCGGCTTGGGGCCGACGTGATCTACGGATGTGTCGAGAAAGGCGCACACATGCGGGCCTTTCCCGACGTGCCGCATACTTGGGCTCGCATGCGCGATGGTACGTTTTGCGGTGGCGGCATGGTGGCGATCAAGCCGCGCTCGCTCCCGCGCCTGGAACGCTTCATCGAGCGCTTGGGCGCCGCGCGCAAGGATCCGCTCAAACTGGCATCGCTCTTTGGCTGGGATATGCTGGCCCGCTTCGCATTTGGCCGGTTATCGATCGCACAGGCCGAGGCGCGCGCGACGAAAATTCTCGGCGCACCGGTACGCGCGCTGATTTCGGCCTATCCCGAAACGGCAGTCAACGTGGATCGCGTGAGCGACGTCGCGCTTGCGCGCCGGCTCGTCAGGTCGGTGAACGCCATCGCTTGAAAAGCTCGTTGGCGATTCCAAACTGATCGAGCGCCTTCCCGACGGTGTGCGCGATGATCTCGTCCACGCTCTGCGGGTTTGCGTACATGGCTGGGATCGGGGGTAGAATAACGGCACCGATTTCGGCAAGCCGGACGAGCGTGCGAAGATGACCGAGATGCAACGGTGTCTCGCGAATCACCAGTACGAGCCGGCGCTTTTCCTTTAAGCAGACGTCCGCGGCTCGAACGAGCAGATTCGAGTTGAACGAGTAGGCAATCGCGCTCGCACTTTTCATCGAGCAAGGAATGATCAGCATGCCTTCGGTCATGAACGAACCGCTCGAGACGGCGGCAGCGAGATCGTCGTCGCGGTGGGCGACGTCGGCCAAGCTTTCGAAATCGTCGGCGGTCATCTCGGTTTCAAGCTCGATCGTGCGGCGAGCGGCCGTCGTGAGGACGAGATGCGTTTCGACGCCGCCGATGGCGCGCAGCGCTTGCAATACCATGTAGCCGTAAAGACTGCCGCTTGCTCCGCTGATGCCGATGATGATGCGCCGCATCGGAGAGCCGTTATACGTTGGCTGCAGGGGCGCCTGGTAGAAACGGTAACTCCACACCGTCGTGCCGGAAGCCGTGCAAGTCCGTTCCTTCATTGACGATGCCGTCCGCTGGCGTAAAACCGGAGACGAAGCGTTCCTGCGTCGGCTGATTCGTTCCGGTTGCTCCGGCGTTCCGCACGACGTCGGCGCAGCGTACGCCACCCTTGCCGGGCGCACGGGCGACCTGCTCGACGCGATCGACCGCGGCCGCCTCGCGCTGCCGCCGCCGGAGCGCGACAGCGTACTGCTCTTTGTCCGGCGCGCGCGCCTCGTTCGCGCGCTGCCCGAGGATTTGCCGGAAGACACGCTTCGCAATGCGATCGCCAGCACGTTTGAGGTGAAGGCCCTTCGACACGGTCAAGATGACATTGGTGACCTTGGGAGAGAGATCGAGCTGGCGGAGGCGGTCGAACGCGAGGAAGCCGGCGGCGTGCCGCGTTGGCAGAAACATTTCAGCGCCTCGGCGCTCAACGCCTATACCGAATGCGCGCGCAAATGGTTCTACCGGTACGCCTGCGCCGCGGTTGAAGACCCCGGATCGTCGGCCTCTGCGTACGGAACCGCCTTTCATCTCGCGCTCGAGGATTTCCACGGTGACTTTCCCCGCCCGCGCGGCGCCGATCGTTTGGCGATGCGCAATCGCGTGCGGGAGTGCGTCACTTGGGCATTCGAACGTAATCGCGACGGCTTCGAGACGCGCGTGGAGTTCGAGTTGCAGGTCCGGCGAGCGCAACGCACCGCGCAGCGGTACGTCGACTGGCTCTTGGTGCAAGAGTTGGAGGCGCCGTTCGAGGTGCTTGGCCGCGAAGTTTCTGCCGAAGTCGATCTGGATGGACGAGCTTTCGTCGGATTCATCGATCGCCTCGACCGCGACGAACGAACCGGCGACGTGGGGGTCGTCGACTATAAGACGGGAAGCATCGCAACGAGCGCGGCGGAGTATTGTGAGAAAGTGCGCCGCTTTCGCGACTTCCAGCTTCCGTTCTACTATTGGGCGCGCACGGCCGCGGGCGACCGCGTGAGCAAGCTCGTACTCATTCCGCTGAAGGATGCGCTGCTCGACGTACGCCCGGTCGTGTTGGAGGTGGGCAAAACGATCAGGCTCGACGATCTGGAGCGATCGCGCGAGAAAATGATCGAGCTGAGCATGCAATTGGCGTCGGGCGAGATTCGCCATTTCGAACCGACCAAGAACGCTGCAGCCTGCACGTATTGCGCATACCAGACGGCCTGTGCCAATAAACCCCCGGCGGAAGCCCAGCGTTTCGGAAGTTGATCGCGCTCGAACTGACCGACGCCCAGCGGGCCGCCATCGAAGCGCCGTATGATGGTTGCCTTGCGATTCTCGGCGCCGTGGGCACGGGCAAGAGTATTGCGCTGGCCGAGCGGGCGAACCGCGCCCGCGCGCTCTATCCGCACGCCGAGCCGCTGTACGTGCGCGCGCACCGGCGCCTCGATGAGTACGCCGTTGCGCTGCTGTGCGCAAAAGGGCGAGAGATCACCCTCATTGACGACGTTGAGGCGGAGTTGCTCTTCACGCACGCCTGCACCCCACTCTTCGAACTGCGATGGGCGGAGTTCGCCGAGGAGAAGCTCGATCCGGAAGTTCCCGGATTGCGCTCGCCGCAGCGCTTTCTTCAATCGGCATTTCGATTGATCCGGCGTCTCGGCGATGCGAACGTGGATTCGGCGCTCTTTCTCTCGCTCGCGCTCACCGGAGCGACCGAGTTCTATGCAAATCCGCCGAACTTTACCGACCCGTCCCTGCTGATCGCCACCAAGAACACGTTTCACGACTCGCTCGACGTCTCGGCGCAGGAGCTGGCTCGGCAGTATCGCCGAGAGGTGGACCTCGCCAAGATTATCGCCAAACTGTACGAAGCATACGTGCAACTCGTCAGCACGACGGGCCGCATGACCGGGCGCGACGCGATCGTCGCCGCGACGCACGCTCTGCGTGAAGACCGAGAGCTTGCGGCGCAAATGCGCGAGCGGCACCGGTTCGTCTTCGTCGACGACGCGCAAGAGCTGACCGATGCCGAAGTTCAACTGCTGCGCGCGATCTTCGGGGAAGCCTTGGGCGGCGTAACGCTCTGCGGAGATCCCGCCTCGGCCATTTCAATGGTGCGCAGAACCCAACCCGAGACGACCTTCGTGCACTCCGACTCGCGCATCGAGCTGCGCGTACGGTACCGATCGCCGCGCGTTGACGTGCATCGCCTCCCGACGGCACTCGACGAAGCGGCGTTCGTCGCGCAACGCGTCGGAGAGTGGATTGCGCAAGGCGTGAGCGCGCAACGGATTGCGGTAATCTTCCGTTCCGTTCGCAACGTCGAGCTCTACGAATCCGCGCTGCTCGACGCAAACGTTCCCGTCGTCGTCTCCGGCGACGTTAATATCTTCGCGGACCGCCGCGCCCTGGATGCGCTGGCGCTGCTGTGGAACGCCTACGATCCGTTTCGACACGAATGGCTCTTGCGCACGTTGAGCGGACCGGCCGTCGGCCTCTCCGACGCCTCGCTGGCGATGCTCTGCGGCGAACCGCCCGACCCGCAACGGACGCTCTTTGCTTTCGACGACGAACCGGCGCCGACCACACGCGCGAGCCGCTGGAATCCCAAACGGGATCTGCGCCTTGGCTGGAACGTGATTCGCGGCGAGCAAGATGATGCGCTCGGCCCGGATGCGGCGGCTCGAGTCAAACGATTTCGCCGGTTGCGCTTGGAGTGGCTCGACGTCATGCAAACGCAGCCGTTCGAAGCTTTAGCGCGCAGAGTTTGGCGCGATGCTCTGGCACGCGAGGGCGAGCCGGATTCGGCGCGCGCCCTCGGGCAGCAGACCCTGCTGGAACGGCTTCTCGACCGCTTACGTGGTTTTCTGCGCGAGAAACCGGATGCGACCACGGCCGAAGTTCTCGAGTACGCGCAGCAGCGCTTAGAAAGCGATCTGGAAACGTGTGAGCCGCCCGTGACGGCCACCGGCTTCGTGCAGATGACGAGCGTCGAGGCCGCGCTCGGACGCGAGTTCGAGCATGCGATCGTCGCGAACGTTCGCCCCGGCTCCTTTCCGCTCTGGTACGCACCCGACGCGTTTCTCTTTAGCCGAAAACTCGGAATGATTCCAAAGGAGAATGCGGGCGACGCACAAGCAGCCCGAACGGCAAAGTTCAGCTACTATATGTTTCGAACGAAGGCGGCGCGGCGATACAACGAGCGAGAGCGCCGCGCGCTGCACTACGCGCTAGGGCGAGCGTGCCGGAGCGTGCTGGTTACGGCTTGGGGAACCCCGACGCGCGGAATCACCGCGCCCGAGTTGCTCGAAGAGCTGCGCTGAAAGGAACCGTGCGCCTGCGAGAGATCGCACCGGACGTTTACGCGCGCGACATTTTGCCGCTAACGGCTCCCCTATGGGCCGGACGACGCAGTTTCGACGTCTACGCCGCCCAGACGCTGGAAACCGCGCGAAGCGCTTACGGGCGGCGCCACTATCGAACGGTCGGACTCTACGACGGCTCGACGCTTCTCGCGTCGTTCAAGCGCTACGAACGTTCGCTCCACGACGGAGAACGGCGACTCCGCGCAATCGGCTTCGGCGCCGTTTTCACACCCGCAGAGTATCGCGGGCGCGGCTACGCCAGCGTAATGCTCGCGGCGGAGCTCGACCGCGCGCGAGGTGCCGGATACGATCTCGCCTACCTCTTCTCCGATATTCGGCCGCAGTTCTACGCGACGTTTGGGTTTGTGGAGTTGCCATCGAGGAATCTGACGCTGCACGCCGATACTTTGCCAGCGCAGCGGGTGCGGCCGGCACAGCTTGCACCGGGGGATTGGAACGGCGTCCGGCGCTGCTTCGAGTCGTGCGAACGGGAACGTTCGGCCGGCTTCGTGCGGACGCAGTCCGTATGGGGATGGATTACGATGCGGATCAAGCACGGCTCCGAGCACGCTGCCGGTCACGAGTTCAACTTGGTGGTACGCCGCGGTCGCCGCGTCCGCGCCTATGTCTTAGGCGCGCGAGTGCCGGAGCGCGATACATATGCCGTGGACGAATACGGTTACGCCGATGACGATTCCGCCGCGTTGACCCCGGCGCTGCTGCGGGCCGCGGCGGGCGACCTGCGGCGCATCACAGGCTGGCTGCCCCCGGCCCGCGCACGCGATCTGCTGCCCAAGGGTACGACGCGCAAGCGAAAGCGCTCGATCCTAATGATTGCGCCCCTGCGTCCCGAAGGGCGCGGATTGCTCGATCGTATCCTGGCCGACCGGAGCGGCGATTTTTGCTGGGCGACGGAGCATATCTGAGGAACCTCTGGGAATAAGATCGTTCATGCATCAAAGGAGGCACTAATGGACAGAGAGCGCTTGGATGACGAAGACGAAGCGATCGCACCCGATGTCGCATCGCGGCGAGACGAACCCATCGACCCCGCGCAAGCAGTACGCCGCGAGCGCGAAAAGTACGGCGAGAACAGTTCGAACCCAAACCGCGACGACCAATGGGACGAACACCACGGCCAACCGGAAGACATCGTCTAACTGCTCCTAGCGCGCTAGAAGGGCCCCGTCAAGGACGTAGGCCCTGGTAGTTCTACACCGACTTCGAGCAGGCGATCGTCGTACTCGTTGTCTTACCCTGGGCGTCGGTGCCACTTGACGCGTCGGTCGTCGAAGTATCGCTGCTCTTCGTGATGACGTCGGTTCCAGAGCTGCCGTCGAGGCCCTTGGTTGCCCACGTTATCGTGTTGCCTTGCCAACCCGGCGACGTGCTCGTAAAGTAGCCGCCTGAGCTATCGACGCCGGTCTGAATCCACTGCTTGGTCGACGCATCGTACCCCATGTAGCTCGTCGACGTGATTGCATAGTTGCGGTATTTGTCGAAGGCCGGCGCGGTGTCTTGCGTGACCATCCACATCCCGTCCATTCCCATCGTCGTCGTGCTTGTATCTGGTCGCTTTGCCCCACGCAGCATTTGCGTACAGGTCCACGTACCCATCAAGAAACTCATCGAGGAAAAATTGGGCTTTGCCGACGGAACCGGGGTGTACGATGGCGCCGGTTGAGCCGACGAAACCGTCGGAACGACTGCGAATGCGAGAATAATAGCGATAGCGCTAAGCACTATCGAGGCGGTGTGCTTCATTGACTAATTACCTTTCACGGAATTTACCCACGGAATGCGGGACTGCACCGGTTCAACGGCAGGTCGGCCGCTACCTCGGACTACTTGCAGGCGGGGGGCCGGAGTGCTTGCTTGGCCGGCTGGCTGCAAGAGCCTCACAGGCCGCGGCGATACCGAAGGCATGCGTGCTCGATCCATACATCTATCAGGATCAGCGGACGAGCGGCGAGGAGGCGCCTCAGAACGCCTCGTCGCCGCAAGCCGATAATAATACAGGGGGCAGACCCGGCACCGAGACGCGGAGCAATAGCCGGGATCGGCGCCACCGTATCAAAGATGATTATGCCATCGAAACCCTCGTTGACGTATCGACGCGGGCGATACGTTGAGTTAGAAATAGGGTAGGGCGGCTTGCTACCGATTAAGGGCAGGCGAACTAGCAAGCGGTGTCCTGCTTAGCCTTCGGTGATGTTGAAGACCAGACCGAAGCGATCGCGGAGATAGACTCGCGGTACCGACGGGTCCTCTTCAATGATTTCGCACCCCGCCGCGATCAGCCGACTCTTGGCTCCGCGGACATCATCGACAAAAAACTCGAAGACCGGCGGCCCGGCTTCTCCGCGCTCGTAATACAGCGTCAGCTCGCCGGTATCGAAGCCGACCGTTGAATCGGTGTCGAGCACGATCGGCAACCCAAGTTCGGCGCCATAATAAGCTTTGACCGCGCCAAGATCGCGCGCGCGACAGATGACATCTCTCCCGCTTTTCATGCCGGGTGTTCTTCTGCTCCCGGCAGCAACTCCATTGCTCCCGCGCTACCGCTTAGCGAAGAACCTCAAGCGGCCGCGAAGCCGTAGGCTAGCGGCAGAAAAACGCTACGATTCTTCCCGCGCCGTTTTGGTAGTACCCGACCAAATCGTCGCGGCCGTTGATGCCCGCAAGAATGGTTTCGCCGCTCGCGTGTGGTTCGTCAAACTCCTGCCAGTGCGGAGCTATGAGCGGCTTGGTCAAGATGAAGCCGTGCGTATTTCCTGAGGTATCTTCGTACGAGCCGACGATCTCGTCGGACTCATTGATTCCCGACGGCTGCGTCACGACGGCGCCGGGATATACAAGGTTCGTGAATCGCTTGCCCTCGAGCAGCCAGCCTTCGGTAGCGCCACTGGCGACGGTCTCCCAGCCGACGATCTGTCCGCGGTCATTTATTGCCGTTGCGACAAAGTTCGTACTGGAACGGAATATCGTGCGAAACTTACGATCCGCGTGGGAGGCGAATGCGTGGTCGATGCCTTGGCGACTCTCGTAGTATCCAACAACCTCGTTCGAATCATTGATGCCGAGAATTCGCGTTGCGCGGTCGCCGGCATGCGGGCCGGAGTAACTCGTCCAGATGCCTTCCCACTCGGTCAGCCCGTAGATCTTACCGTTGCTTTCCTCGTACCATCCCGCTACTACGTCCTCGTTGTTCAACGACGTTAGTTCGGTGGCGACGGATCCTGGATAGCGCTCGATCTCAAACTGCTTGCCAGGATGGAATTCGTAGGATCCCACCACACCTGCGTAGCCGACAATTTCGAGCCGATTATTGATTCCGAGGAATTCGTTATACGTCGAGCCTTTCGGCCCGTTAAGAGTCGTGCAGCCAGAGGCTCCCGTCTCTCGAACGAGCGGCGAGGGGGCGCCCAAGGACGCCGCTTCGCCGCAGGCCGACAATACCGGGAGCAAAACCAGCGCCGAGATATGGAGCAATCGCCGGGCTCCGCGGTACCGCATCAAATAGCATTGTGCCATCGAAACCGGCGTTAACGTGTCAACGCAGGCCATACGCTTGGTTAGAATCTAGGATGGTAGCGCAGGCTTGCTACCGAAGCCTCGGCTCCGTAGGGTAACCGGCAAGCCGCAATCACGCGGCGGGCAAGAAAGGTAGGGAGCAATTTGAGGAAGGCATTCGGTCTTATTGCCTTTATTATCGCTCTTGGCGCGCCGGCCGGCGCGCAGATGATGAGCGGGCAGAGCACCATGGGAATGGGTCCCATGCAATATTACGTGGGCAGTTGGTCCTGCATGGCCGGCCCGATCGGAAAACCGAGCAAAGCGACGGCCACGTACACGCTCGATTCGGGCATCCTGCGCGGATGGATCCTGGTTCCGCCGCAGGGCAAAATGAAGAACGTGTATGCGCTCGAGATCGTCACGACGTACGATGCGAAAAGCCACCGCTTCGTTCAAACGAACCTCGGCAACGATGCCAACTGGTCCATCGATTACGCCAAGCCGTGGACCGGAAATACCGAGCAGTGGGTGGATCACGCAAGCTCCACGCCACCGCTGGGTCACAGCCAAACGATTCGCACCAGTCAGAACCGCTTCGACTTTACGGGCTATGCGAGTTTGACGAGCATGAAGCCGGGCTTCAAGGGATACTGCACGCGCTCGACGTCCGCGATGTAACGCCTAGGAGCCCTACAGGCTCCTAAAACAGGCTGGTTTGGAGAGCGTCGCCTTCTGTAAGGGAGGCGACGCGCGTTCCAAGCAAACGCACCGGCGCTCCTTCGAGCGCGACGCGTCGCAAACAGTAGACCGCGGCGCGAAAGATTCGGCGCGCGTCGCGCGTCGGCTCGGCGAGATGAGTTTGGCGACTCACGATCGTAAAGTCGGCGCGCTTTATTTTTACCGCGACGGTTTGGGCGCTGCTTCCTTCGAGCGTTAGATTTTCGGCCAGCTCTTTGGCTTGAATCCGCAAGAGGTCGATGAGCCGGGTTTCGTCGCGTACGTCGTACTCGAACGTTTCTTCCGTCGAGATCGATTTCGTCTCGCGCTCGGGCTCGACGCGGCGCGAATCGACGCCGCGCGCAAGATCGCGCACTTCATGGAACCACGAGCCGAAAAGCTCGCGTAGTTGCGTGTCGTCGAGTGCTGCGAGTTCGCCGATCGTCGTGATGCCGAAAACGCTTAAGCGCGTTTGGGTTTTGGGCCCGATTCCCCACAGGCGCGAGACCGGCATCGGAGCCAGAAATGCCGCTTCTTCCCCCGGCGCGACCGCGAGCAGGCCATCGGGTTTGCACGAGTCGGAAGCGATCTTGGCAACCATCTTCGCCGTGGCGACACCCGCGCTCACCGTGAGTCGCGTCGCCTCGAAGACCTCACGGCGAATCGCCGCGGCAAACGCGCGCGCTTCGTCGAGCGTGCTCACGCCGACCGCGATGAAGGCTTCGTCCATCGAGAGCCCTTCGACCGCGCGAGCGTCTTTGCGAAAGATGTCGAAGATTTCGTGCGAGATCGACCGGTACTTCTGCATATCGGGTGGCACGACGATCAGTTCCGGGCAGGCCATGCGCGCCTTGTAGAGCGGGATGGCGGAGCGCACGCCGAACGGGCGCGCCTCATACGACGCGGTTAGTACGACCGCACGCCGGCTCGAACCGGCGACCGCTATCGGCTTGCCGCGCAGCTCCGGATTGTCGCGCACCGCGACGCTTGCATAAAATGCGTCGACGTCGAAGTGCGCGATGAATCCTTCGACGGAGCCCGTCCTGAGCGAAGTCGAAGGGCTCAGGATGACAGGCTCACGTCGGCATGTGGCGCTCACGCGCGCGACGACGCTGCGCCTTGGCTTGATTGCCGCACGTCGCCATGCTGCACCAGGCGCGCGAGCCATTCTTGGTCTGGTCGTAATAGGCGAAACGGCACGTCTGCTTGCGGCACGCGCGCAGACGCGACCACGTTCCTTTGAGCAACGATTCGTAGACGATAGTAAGTAGCGACGCAATCGGCCCTTCGGCCTCGTGGCTTACTGGCTGCAGTTCGAGGCCACGATCGGGGTCGATGTTCAGGCCAAGCCGCGCGCGCGAGAGGAACGGGCTGAGGGCTTCCCAGGCGGCGTGTTGGTCGCCCTCGCCGTTGTTGGCAAAGAGCAGGTCGCGCAACGCTTCTCGGAAGGCGCGCAGGAGCTCGACGTGGCCTTCGTCCAGCGGCGGCCGTAAGCCGTGACTTGCGCACCAGGCCCGAGCGCGTTCGAGCGAGTCGAGCTCGTCGGGACCATTTGGAAGCCCCACGGTGTTTTCGAAAAGGCGCACGAGATCGAGCGAGCCGGGCGCCCGGTCGGGCGCCGGCTGAAGGGTCGTGACGACTTCCCCGAGATCACCGGCAAAAGATGTTGACAAGTTACTAGTCACCACCATATAATGAATGAAGGTTACCACTTCGTCAAGAGGATTACAACATGTTCCGCGACCCCGTCCGCACCGCACCGCTCGTCTCCGACGTTACCGACGTCGAGCTCCGCCTGAAGGTCAACCGCGCCGATTCGGCGCTCTTCTTGGAGTCGAGCCTCCGTCTGCCGCACCTTCGAGTCTCCTAGGGGCCTCCTTCCCGACGACTGCCGTCCGTATTAGAGCATACTCTTCGCGGACGCAGTCCGTCGCGCCCCGGGCGTCGGAGTTTGCAAAGGCTGCAAGCAGCTGTCTGTGAACTCCGCGCACGCTGCGAAGGAATGCTTGCTGGCGATCGAATTGGAGCCGGAAGCGCCACGCGTTAATCGTTTCGGCCATTAGCGGTCGATGCGCGACATCGAAAAAAACCGTATGAAAGCGTTCGTGCGAGCCTCGCAACGAGGCTTCGTCGTGCGCGCGATTCATTAGATTCATTCTCTTTGCGGCGCGTGCGACGAGATCCGCATCGGTGTTTTCGATCGCGCGCTCGATGAGGCGCGCCTCGAGAACTTCACGGATCTCGATGATTTCAAGCATTTCCGATACGTTTAGCGTGCGAGCGACGACGGCACCCTTGTTTGGAAGGTACGTTAGGTAACCTTCTGCCTCCAGATGCCGGAGCGCTTCGCGAATGGGAATGCGGCTGAGTTTGAAACGATCGGCGATGTGCACCTGATTGAGCGATGAGCCAGGCGGGAGATCGCCGGACTCGATCTCGGCACGCAGTGCGTCGGCGATTTGTTCCGAGGTCCCCTTAATTGACAGTGTCACTCTTAAAGTGTATACATGTCTACACTATGCGTCAAACAGATCCGGCCCTGTGTCGCATCGCCGTCGCTCTAACCGCTTTCGTGATGACGGCGTGCCTGGTAGCAACGGCTCGGGCCGGTACCGCGCCTCTCACCGCATTGACCTATCAACTCGACGATCGCCTCGTACGGGTGCCAATTCGGCTGGACGGGACCGTCTTTTGGTTCGACGTTGATACGGGCGCGCCGCACACCGTGGTAGATGCTTCGACGGCCAGGCGCCTGCAAATCGCAGTCGTTGGCACGGATCGCGCGCGAGGTGCGGGACGGGGAACCGTACTTCGGCAACACGCGGTCCCGATTGACATCGCGGTTGGGAGCATTCGCTTTCACGTTAACGACCCTTGGATTTATGACCTAAGCCACACGGGAACACCACTTCACGAGGACGGTCTGCTGGGCGCCGACTTCTTCAAACGTTACGTCGTTCGGATCGATCCCATGACAAGAACCTTCAGCGTCTTCGAGCCACTGAGCTTCCGCTACGGCGGAGACGGCTCCGCCGTAGCGCTAACCGATCGCGTCGACCATCTCTTCATCCCGATGCGGCTGTCGCTAGCGAACGGCATCTCCGCTAAGCGAAACGTTCGCATCGATACCGGCTCCGACGACGCGGTAAGCGATGATCTCGTGAGAGAATCCCCGACACGCAGAAAGAGCGTCCAAGGAGTTGGCCTGGGGCAGGCATACGTCGACTACTCGGGGGTATTTTCGACGATTCAGATCGGCCCATACTCAATTCACAACGCCTGGGGTCCATCAAACAGCGTACCTACGGTCGGTATGGAGATCTTGCGGCGCTTCGTGCTTACCTTTGACATTCCGCGAAGGCTCTTATACATCGAACCGACCCGCCACCTCGGCGATCCCATTCCCTCACCTGCGCCCGGTTAGGTGATGCCGCGCAGGATCGCGAGGATCGTTTGCATGTTGCGCAGGTCATCTTCGTCCGTCCCCGGCGTTTCGAGGATTGCCGTCTTGTCGCGCAACTCGGGATGAGCGAGCAACGCGCGAAAACCCTCAAAGCCGATGTTTCCCTCGCCGATATGCCAGTGCCGGTCGCGGCTCGCGCCCAGCGGCACCTGCGTGTCGTTGAAGTGAAACATCAATACGCGATCGATCCCGATTCGATTTGATGCCTCCTCGATGAAGCGATCCACGCCGGTCTTGGAGTTGATCTCGTAGCCCGTGGCCCAAGCGTGCGCGGTGTCGAGGCAGATGCCGAGTTGCGGGTGCGGCAACGCGCGCACGAAGGCGCCGAGCTCCTCCAGCGTCCCGCCGGCCAAGTTCCCCGCGCCGGCCGAGTTCTCGAGTACGAGAAAGACGCCCGGTTCAATATCCGCGAGCGCGGCTTCCAACGAGCGGCAGATCGCCGCGAAGCCTTCCTCGCGGTCGCGCGTTCCATACGAGCCGAGATGCGTGTTGACGAAGCGCATGCCACCGCGTGCGGCCGCGGTCAGATCGTGCTGCAGCAGGCGAAGCGAGCCTTGTGAGATCTTCGGATCGGCGCTTGCGAAGTTGATTAGATACGGCGTGTGGATGGCGCATGGATCGAGATTCGCATCGCGGCGAAGCCGTGCGAAAACCTCGAGTGCGCCAACGTCGATCGCCGTCGTGCGATAGCTGCGCGGATTGCTGGAAAAGACTTGCATCGCGGTCGCGCCTACCGCTTTCGCGTGCTCGACCGCTCTTACATGACCGCCCGCGACGTGCACGTGCAGGCCTACGCGCATCCTTCGACTGCGCTCGGGACGGCGGTTCAGGATGACAAGGCGCGGTTGCCGAGGTCGAACTCGAGCGGCTGTCCCGGTTCCAACTCCAGCTCCGGAAGATCGTCGAGCGAACGCAGCCCGAAGGACTCCAAAAAGAACGGCGTCGTCTTATACTGCATCGGGCGGCCGACGACGTCTTTGCGACCCGCTTCGGCGATCAGCCCGCGGTCGAGCAGCGTACTCACGACGCTATCGGAGTTGACCCCGCGGATCGCTTCGATCTCGCCTCGCGTCACGGGCTGAACGTGCGCGACTATCGCAAGCGCTTCCATCGCCGGCGTAGAGAGCGTCGTCTTGGGCGGAAGCAGATAGGCTTCGACGACGTCGCGAGCGAGCGGCGACGTTGCGAAACGATACCCGCCCGCGACTTCACGCACCACGATCCCGCGATTGCCGTACTCGGCCTCGATCTGCGCCAGCGCGGTGGCGACCTCCGATTCTTCGGCGTCGAGCAGCTTGGCGAGCTGCGGAATCGAGAGTGCCTCGCCGGCGACGAAGAGCAGCGCCTCGATCGGGCGTTGCAGTTCCGGCGCGCTCATGCCGCGGTTACCGCGAAGAGGCGAATGTCGTCAAAAGCGTCGGTTTGCTCGAAGGCGACGCGGTGACGGCGAATCAGTTCGAGGATCGCCAGAAAGGTGATGACGATGACGTCGCGCGTCATGCCCAGTTCCTCGCAGAGGTCGGAGAAGTGCGCGTCGCCACGCTCTTTGATTCTTCGCATGATGTAATCCATCGACGCGATCAGCGAAACGCGCTCGCGGGCGATCGAGCGTTTCTCCGGACGGGCCTGCGCCAGCATCGCGATGAACGCGCGTTTTAGTTTCTCGGGGTCGATATCGTAGCGCTGCACGATCTCGCCGGCGGGATCGCCCGACTCGCGATAGTAAAACGAGCTGGCTTCGTTTTGATGTTCGCGCAACTGTTCGCCGAACTCCCGATATTTCGAATAGGCAATCAGGCGGCGGCGCAGGTGCTCCTCGACCTCTTCGGGGGTTTCGGCGTCGTCGACGAACTCCGCGGGAATCGGCGGCAGCAGCGCCTTCGACTTCAAGAAAATCAGCGTCGCGGCGATGACAAGATACTCGGCCGCGATCTCGACGTCGCGCGCCTCCATCGTCCGAACGTATGCTAGGTACTGCTCGGCCATGCTCGCGAGCGGCACCGTCGCAACGTCGAGCTGTTGGTCTTTGATGAGCGTTAGCAGCAGGTCGAGCGGCCCATCGAAGGCTTCGATGCGAACGGTGAAGGTGCTGTGCGCTGTCAGGACGATACGCGTTCGCTTTGGGCTTCGAGCGGCTCCGGGAGCGCCGGCTCGCCGAATGCCGTAGGATTTGCTGCGAGGAAGTCGAGCGCGAGATCGACGAGGCGCTTTTCGTTGACGTACTTGAGCGTCTTGCGCGCTTGCGCGACGTCGAACCAGCGTGCGTCGTCCACCTCGTGGTCGTGATTGGCGGGGTCGCCCGAGAGATATCGCATCAAGTAAAAGGTCACCGCTTTGCGGTGCTTGGCCTTGCCGACGTAAAACCAATACGCGATCTCGCTGAGCTTGGTGATGATCTCCCCCCAGCAACCGGTCTCTTCCCGAACTTCGCGAAGCCCGGCTTGCTCGGTCGACTCGCGAACTTCGACGTGACCTTTGGGAAGCGTCCAAACGCGCGGCGGCGCACCGCGACCGATCAGCAGTGCATCGTAGGTCGAATCACGGCGTCGGAGCAAAAGTCCGCCAGCCGACACTTCGTACTTGATCCGCATGACGCTCCACGGTTTTAAGACAGGGAAGGGGGCCGCTCGAGCCCCCTTTGGTTACCACCATTATAAGCTCCCGGCCCAAGAAGCGCCTGCGAGAAGGAGACTCCTTTTTTACCTCACGGATAGAGGCCAAAGAGTTTATCGGAGGTGCTGACGTCGGCCTGACCGTTGGGGCCTTTGATCAGCGGCAGCTGCGAAAGGTTGTTTGGATAGGATGCCTTCGTAGGCCGGGTAATCCATCGCCGCGGCATAGATGTCGTAGCTCTCGCCGTTGCAGATCGTGGGCGTTTGCTTGCCCGATTGCGTGAGCGGACCGAGATCGTCGGCGAGCGCGAGTTTTTGCGCGCCTGCGCTATGCGTGACGATCGTGTAAAAGGAATCGTAGATGTGCGCTTGGCCGCAAAGGCCTTTGCCGCCATGCACCGCGTACACGATGGCCATCGCTTCGGTGGCACCGGCGGGAACCGCCACGCCGATGCTTCCGCCGCCCTTGTGGTCGGGCGCAAACGTCGGCGTAGCAAACTGCGGGAGTGCTCGCAGCGACGTCAGCTGTGCGCCCGCGGCGAGAATGCCCGGTGGGGGCGTGGGCGGGCCGTTGGGATTCGGGCTGGGCGTTGGATTTTGCGGCGTATCGTAGGACGGCGGCACGGCGGCGTAGAGATGATACGTACCGAGAACCGGCGCGACCGCGAAGTCGGTAAATCCCAGAGAATAGCCTTGCCATCCAAGGGCGATGACCGACGGGCCCTCCTGTGGGAAGGCCGGCGGCCCGCCGTACCAGGTGACGTCGTCGTCGCCATAGACCGGCAGGTCATAGGAAACAAAGAGCGGCGTGATGCCGTTGGGCGGACCGGAGTCGGAGTTACACGCGCACAACCCGTAGCCGAACGCGCCGCTGGTCGATTGTTTGGGGCCGCCGCGATGCGGGCCGATCCAGAGGGAGTTATTGAGCGTGCCCCAGGTGATGTGATTGGTGCCGGTATCGTTCCCGGCGCCCTGCACTTGACTTCCGGTTTCAGTGGAGAGCAGCACGGCAAACTTCGAAGGGCCGATAATCATCGGCACGTTGTAGAGCGTACCGGAGAGACCGTCGCGCTGGCGCCGCCGCCGTCGCCGCCGCCTCCAATCGACCGACGGAGAATAGGAGTAAGCCCTTTTGGGCTGCAAAAAATTTTGGAAAATTTTTTTGGGGCGAACTTGGGCCGCTATCGGGCCATGGGCATAGACGGCCGGAGGACGTCCTGGAGCACGTCGTCGTAGGTGCTTCGGACCACGTGACAGCGCTGGGTCGACTCGTCGTAGACCGCAAACTCTTTCAAGGGCGCGGCATAAATGTGGAGCGAGAGTGCCGGTACGCCCGCGGGCGCGCTAACGCGGTGAAGGTCGAAACGCCCCGAGCGCGCATCGAGATCGCCCGCGTCCATGAGCCGAGAGCCTTGAGCCTCGACGCGTGCGAAGCCGGGACGCTCTCCCGCATCGATGCGGAGGTAATCATCCACGAGGAGCTGCCCCTCGAGCACCTGCATCCAGCAGTGCTGACCGCCGTGATCGTGGAGCGGAGAGACGGCTCCGGCTGCCCAGTTGAGCAGGAGCACCTCGAAACGCTCGTCCGAGTAAGCGCACGAACGCGTATAGCCGCCCGGACACGCAAGAAGCGGCCGGCTGGGTAGCCACCCAGAGCCACGCGTGGCGGCGAGTAGCGCCGCCATATCCGAAGTGCTCCGCTCAAGCGGCCCCACAAAGCAGAGGTTGTCGATTAGCGGTTGAAGCATTGGCCTCCAAACCCACGTTAGTGACTTGAGTCACCTTTTTCTGGCTTCTAGGGCGAGCCCCTTCTGAGCCCTCCTCAGGCGGTAGGAACCTCGATCTCACGCTCGCGGTGGAGAATGAGCCAATCGCAGGTCTCCGCCAGCGCCTCGCGTCCAAGATGCATAAGGACCGCCCGAGCTGCCGCAAGATCTTTTTCGCCGAGCAGCAGCTCGACGCGCTCGCCGGCGATTTTATAGAGCACGGACATTCGGTCGTAGCGCCGCGCGTGTTCTTCGTGCGCACGTTTCTGCGCATAGCCGGTGAAGAGTCCCGCGCCGGCAAGCATGAGTGTGAGCAGCATCAACAAGAGCGGCTGATAGGCCGTCGAGCGCGCGGCGAGCGTCGCCGCCAGCGCGACCGCAATAACCGCCGTTACGCCAAGACACAGGCGCGCGGCAAACTTGATCCGAGTCGCCATCTCGCGTTCCTTTCGAAGTGCCCGCGAGAAGTACGCACCTTGATCGTTGATCCATTGAGCGAGAATCACTTCTAGCAGCGCCTGAGTTTGGGTCACCGTCATCCTCGGATGCGGTTCGGTCTGCCTGCGGAATCGCGCCGCGCGCATCGCATCCCGGATCCATTCGAGTTCGCCTTCTTGCCGAGGTAGATAATGATCGTACACCGACTCTCCAATGCCGGCCAGCCGCCAATAAAACTGAACGCGCAAGCCCTCCGCCAAGGCGCGATAATCCTGAAAGCGGTCCTGAAGCCGGCTCCGCTCGACCAACGCGTTCGTGGTTAGGGCAATCACAACGAGAGCGAGGAAACAAAAATACAGGATCGCCAAGCTCGAAAATAGGTTTGCAAACAGAGTAAAAAAGACTGCAGCAAGACCGATCGTACAAAAGATCGAGATCATGGCGGCATGGGTCAAGTTCCTGCATCGCAGCGCAAGCGCGTCGGCTTGCCCGAACAGCGCGCGCGTATACTCTAAGAATGGGCCGCCGACGCCGAACGAAACGGCTTCGACCGGAGGAAGTAAGGACTCGGCACTACGATTCGCTTGACGGTCGATCGGCAGCGTCATGGTGTCGCGATTGAATCGCTCTAAGCTGCGCAAATTCTCTTCGAATGCCGCCCGCGCCGAGTTGCCCGCCGGCCCATCAGCGGGATTATCACCCGGGTAGAGCCACGTGGCAGGGACCGCCGAACCGAGGCGCATTCCCGACTGGCGGGCTGCGCGCACGTGATAGACGGCTCCCGTTTCGTTCGTTCGAAGCTCCTTCGATCCGCTCAAGTACTTGCTACCAACGCCTTGTAGCGCAAACCTGACGATCTGCGACGTGCCGCCGGGCATTTCGTCGGGGCTGCCATCCCAAAGAGCGACCAGCATCTGACTGTGGCTCACGATGAATGCGCCCGCCGTCGCGTAATGGTGATCTCGCGCCGATCCTGGTGTGCCGGCTTCGGCGCCGACGCGGTCGCCGTTCATCGGAACCACGCTCGCGTCATAGCTTCTGCTCAAAAGTTCCCGGAAATCTTCCAGCGACTGCGCCGACTGGAAGTCTCGCTCGTATAACTCGGCCTGCATCGGCAAGACGGCAAACAACTCCGCTCCACAACCCAACGCGGCATGCGCGACTATCCGATCGGCGCCCTCGGCCAGGGAGGACAGCACGACGATCGGCGTGTGCGGATAGGACCGGCGCAGCGTTGCGAAGAGCGAGCTAACCTGGTCGACGATGGCCTGACTATTCTCGTCTGCCAGATCCCGGTGACCTGTAACGCCAACGACCAGGGGAAGCAATCCCATTTGCGTGGGCCACCGCTCCTCCATTACGGGTATGATACCATGGGACGCGCGCCGCAAGGAGAGTGCGCTCGGCAGGTGCAAGCCCTTGGTATGCCGCGGTTCATTATCAGCACCGCGCTCCTAGCCGGCGTTTACGTCGCGGTCCTAGCCGTCGCTGCGTTGTGGATGCCGCACGAATGGGATTGGCAAGTTCTGAGATGGCTGAGTTCCCGCGTGCCCCCGACCTTCTCTTCGGAGGTCAGCATCGTCGACATCGACGCGGATCCCTCGGACGTGCCCGCTTTCCGGCGCCGAATCGCGGCCTTTCTTGATGGCCTTGCACGGAGCAATCAACGACCAAGCGCCGTCATCCTCGACGTCGAGTTCGAACCGTGCCAGTCAAGCCCGTGCGGCGCCCCGATGGCGTTTGCTCGAGAGGCTCTCGTTTCGAGTATCCGCCGCGCGGCTGCGCACTTCCCAATCTACGCAACCGAGGAAGCCAAAGTCGACCGAGACGACGATGTTGTAGGGCCGCTCGATCCCCGAGATCCGGAAATATACGGCGCGATCAGCGCCGCCGCGCAAACTCGCTTTACGAGCGTTCCCAATGCCGCAGGACTGTTCTATCGAATTTGCTATGCGAACGTTCCATTCGACGACGCATCCGGCGACGTCGAAGGATCTGGGAGCGTTTGGGCCATGGCGGCTCGAGTCTTGATGACCCCGCGGTTCTTTGCGGCGTCGCCTCCGTGCGATCCGACTCACATTCCCGTTCGACTCGGCCCGCGAATCGCTGCGAACTATCCGTTCGTCTACCGCTTCACCAATCCAAGAACATTTTCGAGCTATTCACAGTTCGACGATAAGATGTACGTGATAGTCGGAACGCTCAGATACGATCGCATGCCGTTTACGGGCCGCAGCGGGCCGGAAATCCTCGGATGGGCTCTGAGCAATGCGCTGGACGATGGTTCATTGGTCGGGAAAGAACCCTATTACGACGTGCAACCGCAAAACGGAATGCTCTTGCTGCTCCTCCCCGCCTTTTCCGGACTAGCCGTGCTCGCGTATGCCGGCATCTTTCTCACGCTCAACCGAACGCGGCTGGGCAAACTACGCAGCCTTTCCCCCTGGATCTCGTCCGTACTTGCGGCGATGGCTGGTCTCGGCATTTTTACTGCCTTTGAAGCGTGGCTTTTCTTTTCGCATCATCTTCAGCCACAAGTGTCGCTCGTCGCACTCGGGATCGTGGTAGCGTCGGGTCTGAGTGGGGTTCGAGGTTCGCAGATACTCTTCGAACAGCAGCACGCGATCGACGCGTTGCCGACGGAACGACACGACTACGATGTCTTCATTAGCTACGCGCATCAAGAGAAGGACTGGGTCGTCGAGCATGTGTTTCGTCCATTTCGCGACGCCAGGCTTCCAAATGGGAAGAAGCTCTCGGTTTTCTTCGATACCTCGTCCATTCGGTCGGGCACGGCCTGGGAGTCAAAGCTTGCGTTAGCCATCGACGGAAGTCGCTTCATCGTGCCGGTGTACTCCGAAGTTTACTTTCGACAACCGTATTGCCGCTTCGAGATAATGCGCGCGCATCGTAAGTGGATTTTGGCCGGCCCAGACTCGCGGTGCGTTCTGCCGATCATGCGCGGCCATCCCACCATTCTCGCTGCAGTCGACGATATTCAAGCGGTGAGCACGGATGATTATCCGGATCTGGTCGCGCAGCACGTCGGTGAAATCGTCGACCGTCTAGCGGGTGAACCGTGAGGAACGCCGCGGCGGTTGTCGCCGCGTGCGCCGCGTTCGCACTCTTGGCGACGTTCGCGCAGGCAGCAAGCGCGAGTCCCTCGCGGATTCACGTCGTACAGCAACTGTTGCTCGACGGAAAATCCGTGCAATCGGCGACCGGCGTGACGGTGACGTTCGGCGCTGCTGTGCGCCATACGCTGCAAATTGGCGAAATCATCAGCGACGGGACCCGCATCGACGTGCCGGCGCATCTAGTCGTGGTCGTCGCGAGCAGCGGCGGGAAGAGCACGACGCAGCTCGAGCCCGGCGCGAGTTTAACGTTCCTGAGCACGGGCTCCGGAGAGCTCGTCTCCACTAACGGGGGAACGTCGCGCTTCGACATTGTACCGCATTCGCTCGACTTCTTCCGCGTGCAGTCCGGTGAGGCGCTCACCGCATCGGTGCACGGGACCGAATTCTCGGTCGACGTCGCAAGCGGCGGCGTGACGTACAACTGCACGCGCGGCGAGGTTAATATCACAAAGACCGGCTATCTGTTGATAGGAGAACGTCGGGTGAGAGCCTCGCTCATCGACGTTATCTCCGCGGCGAGCCGGCCGGAGGTAGCCTACCATCCTACCGTCATGTGGTACCTGGCGCGATTCCCGAACTTTGCCGATGCCGAGAGGTACTATCGCGTACGGCTCGAGGCGGCCGAGCGAAGCGGAGACGCCGACGCTATCAACGCCGCGCGCCTCAACCTGGGAAACGTACAACGGCTTCGAGGGCGCTACGCCGAGGCCCTGAACACGTTCTCGCCTGCCCTCGCATTTTATCGCCACGAGGGCGACAGGGACCGCGCGGCTACCGCACTCGAAGGCATCGGGCTGATCGAATATAACGAGGAGCGGCCCGTTGAAGCTCTGACGCTGTTTCGGCAGGCCCTGGAAGTGTTCCAGGAACTGGGCGATCTGCGCGGCGAGGCCGATGCGTTCAGGAATATCGGAAACATCGAAATAAACCGTGGCCGTTATACGGAGGCCCTACAGTCTCAGGAGGAGTCGCTCGCGCTCTACCGGAGATTCGGGGACCGAGACGGTGAGGCGAGGACCCTCACCAACATCGCGACGATCGCAGACGATGAGGGACGGTACGACGAGTCTTTGGTCTATTTGGGGCAAGCGCTTCCCCTTTTCGAGGCGGCGGCAGATCGTGACGGCGAAGCAATCGTGTATCAGCAAACCGGCAACGTTCAGCTCGATTCTCACCATTATTCAAAGGCCTTGGCACCGCTTCGGCGGGCGTTTGTCATCTATCGCGAGATCGGCGACCCCGGCCGAGAGGGGTACGCTATGTTTAACATCGGGACGGTTCAAGAAAAACAAGGTAACTACGACGAGGCGTCCGCGTCACTGCGGCAAAGTGTCGCCCTACTACGCGGGCTCGGCGGCGGCAGCTTCGATAGTCCGCTCATGGAAATGGGCGTCGTCGAAGAGAAGGAAACGCGTTATGCAGATTCGTTGCGAGACCTCAAAGAGTCGCTCGGATACTTTCAAGACGCCGAAGACCGTTTTGAGGAGGCACAGGACCGCAGAGAGATCGGGATCGTCGAAAGCGATCTCGGTCACTATGAAGACGGCATCGCCTCGCTCGGCCGCGCGTTAGAGCTCTTCAAACAGTTAGGCGATCGGATCGAGATAGCAAATACCGAGCGCACTGTTGCGAGGATCCAGAAAGCCCATGACCGTCGCGTCGGCCCAACACCCTAACGTTCACGCTCGAACATCGGCATGCGCGCGTCATCGGGCCGCTTCAGATCGGCGGCAAGAACGGCAAGGCCCAGAGTTCCCTTAAAGAGGCTATGGGGATACGCCCCGGGCTCGCGCGTAATCGTTAGCTCATCGTGTTGAAGCGCTTGCGCTGCCGCAAACTCTGCGACATCCGCTGCGCGTTCCAACCATCGTGAATCGTGCGACAGGCGGTAGAAGGCTAGTAGGGCATAGGCCTGACCAGCCGCGCCACAACAGAGGCTAGCATTTGGCGTAGGGGTCTCCCAAACGTGCCACGCGGCACCTTCTGCCAACTCGCGATACCTTAGATCGCTCGTGGTCCCATAGGCCAGTATCCAGAGAAATACAAAGCCGGCGCTCCCATTACACCAACCCGGCATGTAGCCTGTGCTGTGGTCTGCCTCTTTCCACTTCCATTGCACACCGCGACCAATGGGCTCGGCACAGTTCGCAAGCTCGTTTAAACGAGAACGCAGCGAATCGGCCACAGCATCGCCGGAAGCCGAGCACCAACACATTGAGGCATAGAGTAGACCGGCCCAACCGTGCGCAATGCCAAGTGTCAGCTCTTGCGATTGGCCGACGACGGCATGACCCGCAACCGCTCCCCAAAGTTCCGCGTGTATCTTCCTTCCGAGTTCGATCAGATCGCCTCGCGCGCCGGAGGCCTCCTGGGAGGCCGACGCGCGGTCGAACGTATCGAGCAGAAGGGCGCCGCCAAGAAGCGCGCCGGTACGGCCTAGCGTTAAATCGAAGATCTCACACGGCTGGCGGGCAATCGCAAGAAAAGATCGCACGGCCGAATACTGGGATGCCGAATCACCCCGCGCGTGCGCGATGAGCGCCTGCACCACTGCGGCACCCGCCGGCCCGTGGTAGAGCGTCGAGGTTCCGACGTTTTCCGCTGTGATCCCGAGATCGTTGCTATGATATGCGCCCTCTTGTCCGCTTTCCGTCAGCGACTTAACCGACCACAGATCCGCAAGTGCAAGGAGTTCCGCGTCGTCGGATACACACGCAATCCGGTACAAGGCGCAAGCGAGGCCGGCACTCCCATAGTTTACCGACGAAAATGGCGGAGCCATCGGCGCATCATTCATCAATGGACTTCTCATCGAAGACATCCGTATGACATCCGAGGGAAGTTGAGCCAATTGAGAATCGCTTGCCGGAGCGCCGCTGGAAACCTTCGGCTCTTCTACGGCCGACCAAGCTCGCGCGAAGTCGGCCACAGACGCAAAACGCTCCGAAGGCTCTTTGCTTAGCGCCTTGGAGAGCAATTGCTCAACATCGGGCCACGGATCGATCCCGCGTGCGGAGAATGGGACCATCGGTTCTTGCGCGATTTGGCGAAACATCTCATGCTTCTCCAGCGAAAAGTCGAGGTAGTGCGAGCCCGTTATCAGCAGATAGAGCAACACGGCCAACGAATACTGTTCGCCGGCCAACGTTGGCGGCGGAGGAGGCTCGTTGTTGCGGGCAGCGCGTGCGTACTCTGGCTCGAAAAAGAATCCGACGCCTCCTCTCATCGGCGTGCGATCCTCCGGCGCGCCGGCGACCTCATGAGCTAGACCTAGGTCGATGATCTTGACCGCGTTATGCCGGTCGATCAGGGAGTTGTGCGGATGGACATCTGCGTGAATCACGCCCTGTTCGTGGAGATGAGCGTATGCATCCAAGACGGCGCAAGTGACCTGCAGCAATTCGCTCCACGACTCTCCGCGGCTGCGGTAACGCAGCTCGCCGCAGACCGATTGCGCATCGCGGCCGGAGAACCACTCGGCGAGGAGGTACGCCCGCGAGTTGAACGTACCTGAGCCGAGCAATTTTGGCGTAACCTTGCCGTCAAGCCGGGAGAGAATGCTCGCCTCTCGTTCAATCGCGCGGCTCACGCCTTCAAGGAAAGGGCGGCTGAGCTTGAGCGCGGCCAGCCGGCCTGCGGGGTCGCGCGCCAGATAGATCTCCGAGTCTTCCATCATCTGCACGCAGCGGAGGACCGTCCACGCGTCCACCGAGTCGTCGTTGGCAATCGACGGCGCGATCTCAGAAGCTGCCTCCGAATCGGCCGATACTAGGAGACCCTCTCTGATTAGCGAGAGAAACAGCGGCAACGCGTCTTCGAGGACTTGCTCGGGTGAGCGGTTTTTTCTTCTGCTGAATCGCGCGACCGCCAAAGCAATCGTGTTGGGTTCTTCGAATGCTCGAATCAGCTCCGCTGCTTCCGCTTCGATTACTTTGGAGAGCGTGCGCGAGTTGGGGCGGCTTAAGACAAAGTCGCCTTCCTCCGATCCGATATCGATTCGAACTTGCTCCGGGAGTTCGTTAGCTGCTCGAATCTTCGACCCAAAAGGCAATACGAACGCATCCGTTATCGCGGGAATGTTATGCCCCCGCACTTGTGCCCCAGGTTAGCAAACTATTGGGAGCCCAAGTATCCGGATCGATCCCTTCAACGCGCAACCGCTCCATTGCGAACCGTGGCGTTTTTCCCACTGCGAGCGCAGTTCCCAGCAGGTTGCAAATTCTCGAGCGCCAGCTCTCCCGTTCAAGCCACGGAACGGATTGACTCGCCACTGGAGGATCGACACCCCAAGAAATCAGACCTTCACCGCCGATTTCGGAAGTGAAGGGGACGCCCTGCGCCGGGCAGCCCTCGAGCTTTTCAAGGAGTACTGCGCCGGCCGACTGCAAATCCGCAAAGTCCCAAAAATAAGCGACCATTTTGTCGGGGCGCAATAAGCCGTAGACGTTGCGCCCTACTTTGAAGTGGAAAGCGGCGGACCGCGCAACGGTACGAACGAGGGCCGAAAAGCCTGCACGCAACTCTCCGCAAGCCGGGCTTACGTAGAGCTTGTAGGTCAGCGCGGCATTCCGCGGGCGGGTTGCCCGAAGCGACTGCCAGGCCATCCAAACCTCTCCTGCGCCTTCCGCCGGTAATCGTCGCCAGCCTGCGTTCAACGTTCGCGCCGTATCGCGGTCACCGGCACCGAGATAGGCCTCCGCGGCGCCGGAATCCGCCAAAGTTCGTCGCCAACGCTCAGATACGGGAACGCGGTTGAACATGTAGAGCCGCGTCGACAACACCGTGGAAGCCGTGGTCCCCAAATTTGCCGCGTACTCGAGCGCATTGCGCGAAAGAACGGCAAGCCTGCTCTCGGGATCGCATACCGCCGGTCCGCGTGAGATCAGTTCGAACGCTTCCGAACCCGAGAGAATCGTGCCGCCGTCATCGACCTGAAGGATGCCGTCGAGAATCAGTTGTGTGATGAACGGCTCGGCACGCTCTCCCAAGGCCGCAAGCGCGTAGCGCGGTAAAGCGGAGGGCGCTTGAAGCGTGAGGAGCAGCAGCGCCGTATCTGGTGAGACGGCCTTTGCCGTAAGAGGCGTATCTCCGAGCGGTCGAAGGACGCCGTAACAATCGGGGTCGCGGCCGAGCGCCTCGAACGTCTGTTGCTCGACGACCGAGAGCCGGTCGAATGGAACTAACTCGAATGCCGGATTGGCGCGAAGGCGCAGTTCCGAAAGGCTCTTCCTAACGAGCTAGTCCTTCTGCAGCTCGTTCTTTCGTTTGCCTAGCTCGTCCAGGGCCTCTCGCATCTTGGTTTCGAGCTCTTCAATCTCAGGGACGGTCTGCGGTCGGGCCTGCTCGTTTGCGATAGCTTCCTGGCGCTCTACTTCCCCGATGGCCTGTTTCAGATGCGCCTTAAGCGCCGCTAGGTGCTGGGCGGCGGCCGCGGGATCATCAGCGTACGGGTTGACCGCCCCGGGAGCGGTTCCAGACCCGCCTACACACAAAATGCTGGCTCCGCAGGGCGCCAAATCCTGGGGCGTCGTGGTCCCAGTCCCGCTCATCCCTCGACAAAGCATCCAAAACGTGGTGTGCGCGGTCCAGCTGTCTCCCACACAGCCCTGGGTATCGTTCCCGCACGCCGGCACAGTCGCCGCTCCACACTGAGGACCCTGGGTTTCAGAGCGAACGATGTTGATCATCAGGTCTTTGACTCTATATGCCATGGCCGATGCTCCTCTCGTGCTTCGCGCAAGCGCCAGACTAGCTAAGGTTCGGTAGCTTAGGATACCTCATTCTGGTGAGCAACGGAAGGGGGCCGCCACCGCAGGTCCGGTTGGCGGGCAGCGCGGGTTTCGTCGACGCGGCCGACGACGGTGGTAACGGGCGCATCGAACAGTGCCTGCGGGTTACTCTTCGCTTGCTCGACGATCTCGCGCAACGCCGCAACGAACCCATCGAGTGTTTCTTTTGACTCCGTTTCGGTCGGTTCGATCATCAAACACTCCGGCACGATGAGCGGAAAGTAGATCGTCGGCGCCATGTAGCCGTAGTCCAGCAGGGCCTTTGCGAGATCGAGCGCGCGGACGCCGTGATCGCGTTTGAGCGCTTGCGCGGAGGCGACGAACTCGTGACGGCAGACCTCGACGTACGGCGTTTCGAGAAACTCCGCGATATTGACGCGCAGATAGTTCGCGTTGAGCACCGCGAGCTGCGAGACGCGCTTGAGCCCTTCGGCTCCATTGGCATAGAGATAGGCGAGCGCGCGGACCGCGTGCGCGAAGTTCGACCAGAACGATCGCAACGGCCCGATCGATTTCGGCCGGTCGAAATCGAGCGAGAATGTAAGACGGTCGCTCGGCGCGGCGCCCGTTTCGCCGTTAGGCCGCGGCGACGCCGCGACGACCGGCGTCGGCAGGTACTCAACGAGGTGCGCGGCCACGCCGAGCGGACCGTGCCCAGCGCCGCCGCCGCCGTGCGGAATCGTGAAGGTCTTGTGCGTGTTGAGATGCATGAGATCGAAGCCCATGTCGCCCGGGCGAGCGTAGCCCATGATGGCGTTGGCGTTGGCGCCGTCGTAATACATCAGGCCGCCGGCTTCATGAACCGCCGCGGCGATGGCGGCGATGTCGTCCTCGAAGAGGCCGAGCGTGTTCGGATTGGTCATCATGCAAACGGCGGTATCGGGTCCGAGGATCGCGCGGATCTCTTCTACGCCGACGCGTCCGCGCTCGCTGCTCGGCAGCGAAATCACTTTGAAGCCGCACATTGCGGCGGAGGCCGGATTGGTGCCGTGCGCGGTATCGGGCACGATCACTTTGTCGCGCTGCGTTTCGCCACGTTCTTTGAAGTATTTCTTGGCGATCAGCAGCGCGCCGAGCTCCGCGTGGGCGCCGGCCGACGGATTGAGCGAGAACGCCGCCATCCCGAAGAGCGAGCTCAGCGAGCGTTCCAGCTCGTACATCACTTGCAGCGCACCTTGCGCGAGCTCGTCGGGTGTGTACGGATGCAGTTGTGCGAACTCGGGACGCATCGCGATCGCATCGTTGACCCGCGGATTGTACTTCATCGTGCACGAGCCCAGCGGATAGAAGCCGAGGTCGATGCCGAACGTGCGGTGCGAAAGGCGCGTATAATGACGCACGACGTCGAGCTCGCTGTTATCGGGCAGCGGAAGGTCGTCACGCAGCACGGACTTCGGAAGAAAGCTTTCGAGCGGTTTGCCTTCCTCGAGGTAGCGGTTCGCGCGCCCCTCTTGGCCGAGCTCGAAGATGAGGGGCTGGGAAGCCTTAGATGTGGGCGTGGACATTGATTGCTCCATCGAGCGCGGCGGCGAGCGCGTTGATGTCGGCGCTCGTGGTGAGCTCAGTTGCGGTCATCAAGATGCACGATTGCAACTCCGGATACCAGCGGCCGAGATCCACGCCGCCGAGAATTCCGAGCGCCTGCAGCGACGCCAGAACGCCCTCGGCCGGAGCGCCGACGTCCACGACAAACTCATTGAAGAACGGCGCGGCGTATTTGAGTGTGGCACCGTCGACGTTGGCGACTGCGCTGGCCAGCTCGCGGGACCGCGCGAGATTGAGCGCGGCAGCGTCGCGCAAACCGGTTTTCCCCATGAGCGCGAGATAGATCGTGGCGATCAGCGCGCAGTGCGCCTGATTCGTGCAAATATTCGAGGTCGCGCGTTCGCGGCGGATGTGCTGTTCGCGCGCCTGCAACGTCAGCACGTATGCGGTCCGGCCGGCGTTATCGACGCTCTTGCCGACGAGCCGTCCCGGAATACGGCGCATGTGTTCCTGCGTCGAAGCGATGAAGCCGGCGTAGGGACCGCCGTATGCCTGGGCGACGCCGAAACTCTGAGCCTCGCCGGCGACGATCTGGGCGCCCCACGAAGACGGCGGCGCGAACGCCGCAAGCGAGAGCGCCTCCGCCACGACCGCGATCGGAATCGTGCCGCTTGCGTTGACGGCATCGAGCGCGCTCTGCGTCAGCGTGTCGACGATGCCGAAGAAGTTCGGCGACTGCAACGCGACGGCGGCATACTCTTTGCTTTCGACGGCGTGCGCGAGCGCGGCGAGATCGGTCGTGCCGTTTTCGTCGAACGCAATCTCGTCGACGGATACGTCGAGACCGTCGCAATAGGTGCGCAGCACGGCGCGATAGTTCGGATGGAGCGCACGCGAGACGAGGATTTTATGACGGCCCGTCGTGCCCAGCGCCATGATAGCGGCTTCGGCCAGCGCCGTCGCTCCGTCGTAGACCGAAGCGTTGGCGATATCCATGCCGGTGAGCAGGCAGATGTAGGTTTGCCACTCGTAGATCGCCTGCAAATAGCCTTGCGAGACTTCGGCTTGATAGGGAGTGTAGGCCGTGAGAAACTCACCGCGCATGGCAAGCGCCGCAATGGCGGGCGGCGCGTAATGGCGATACGAACCCGCGCCTAAGAAGGAACGATACTCGACGCCCGCGTTCTTTTCGGCGAAGCGATCGAAGCGCCGCTGGATTTGATACTCCGGCAGCGCGGGAACCACGTCGAGTTTCGCCTTGAGCGCGATGTCGTTCGGAACGCGCAGAAGGTCGTCGAGCGACTCGATGCCGATCGCGCCGAGCATCTGCTCGATGTCGCGTTGAGTGTGGGGGGCGTACATGGCTCGGTGGATTTTCGGAAGCGGCCGGGGCAGACCTCCGCCGCGATCGTGGGCCAGCTCGTCAACGCGCGAAGGAGCACGTCGTCGCGGACCGAACGCGATTCGCCCCGCTGCTAACCGACGGAGGTTCTCATGAGCGATTACCATCAGCACAGCGACCTTTCGCTGCTGCCCGAGCTAAAAAAGCTCGATGGACCTGGATTTGACGGTTTTGTCGCGCTCGACAAAACGGTCGGCCGCACGGACGGCGCCGTGCCGCAAAAGTATCGAGAGCTCATCGCGCTCGGCGTCGCCCTAACGACGCAGTGCCCGTACTGCCTCGACGTGCACACGAAAAACGCAAAGAAAGCCGGTGCGACGCGTGAAGAACTCGCCGAGACGGTTCACATCGCCGCGGCGCTGCGCGCGGGCGCCGCGCTGACGCACGGCTTACTGGCGCTGCGCCTCTTCGACGAAGCTTAAGCGTTACTTCGGCAAATCGTCCTTGTTATGGGCGGTGATTTTCCCGTAGTCGGCTGCGTCGAGCAGCGACTTCGCTTCGTCCGGATCCGAAAGCTCGAGCTTGAAGAGCCAGCCGGCGCCGTAGGGCTCGCGGTTGACGGCGGCGGGATCGGCGTCGAGCGTTGTGTTGATCTCGGCGACCTTGCCGGACATCGGCGTAAAGAGATCGGAGACCGCTTTGACCGATTCAATGACGCCGACGTTGGCGAACTGCTCGATCTGCGTGCCGACCTTCGGTAGTTCGACGTAGACGATATCGCCGAGCGACTCTTGCGCGTAGTCGGTGATGCCGATCGTCGCATTTTTGCCGTCGAGCCTCACCCACTCGTGTTCTTTGCTATACAGCAGGTCCTCCGGTTGCGCCAAGACTTCTCCTCTTTCGCTTATTTCGCGCGCTTGTAAAATGGCAGCGGCACGACGGCCGCCTCATGCTTCGTGCCGCGTATTTCGATCTCTAGCCGCGCACCCTCGGTTGCGGCCGCTTTTTCGACGAGCGCCGTCGCGACGTTCTTGTTGTCGAGCGAGGGCGCGATCGATCCGCTGCGGATCGAGCCGACGAGACGCCCTTCATGCCAGACCGCGTAACCCTCGCGCGCCGGAACGCGCCCGCTCATCATTACACCTACGATGCGAGCATAGTCGTCGCCTCGAATTTGCCGTTCCAACGCTTCTTTGCCGAGAAACTCCGGCTTAACGCTCTTGACGGCCCAACCAAGGCCGGCCTGAACCGGCGTGATCTCCTCGGTTAGCTCGTGCCCGTAGAGCGGCATGCCGGCCTCCAAGCGCAAGACGTCGCGCGCCCCGAGGCCGCAGGGTTCCAGCCCTTCACCGCGATGGGCCTCGAGCAGCGCACTCCAGATTCTCGGTGCGTCGTCGTTGGAAAGGAAGAGCTCGAAGCCGTCCTCGCCGGTGTACCCGGTTCGCGCGATCGTTGCGGGCGCACCGTCAACGTGACCTTCGGTACAAAAATAGTATTTGAGTTCGTCGAGATTGACGTCGACGTGGGGCTGGAGCATCGCGACCGAGCGCGGGCCTTGAATCGCGACGAGCGACCATTTGCCATGCTGGTTCTCGAGCTCGACGCCCATCTCGGGGCGATTAGCGTTGAGGTGCTGCCACATCTTATCGGCGTTGGACGCATTGACGACCAGCAGCCAGCGCTTTTCGAGGCGGTAAAAGATCGTGTCGTCGTGCGTGCCGCCGCTCCGATTGCAAAATAGGTTGTAGCGCGCCTGCATCGGCTTCATCGTCCCGACCGCATTCGTGGTTAGGGCATCGGCCCAGGGCGCGACGCTATCGCCGGTGAGCCAGAACTGGCCCATGTGCGAGAGATCGAAGATTCCGGCGCGGTGACGCACGGCATCGTGTTCCCGCAGGATGCTCGAATACTGCACCGGCATCTCGAAACCACCGAAGGGAACCAGCTTTGCGCCCGCGCGGACGTGTTCGGCGTGGAGCGCCGTGCGTCTATTCATCCTTCGACAGGCTCAGGAGGAAAAGTGGCCGGATTTGGGGGGTTTTTCGACAGGGTAACTGTTGAGGAAGTCAAGCGTGGCGTGGGCCACGATCTCCGTACCGCTGCGCACGTAGACTTCTCCGTAAACGATGCGGCGGCCGCCGCGCAGGACGCGCGCTTCCGCAATCAGGTCGTGCGGCGGCCCGGCCGGCGAGAGAAAGTTGCATTGCAGCGCGATCGTCGTAGTATCTTGATCGCGCCCGTAGATCGATGCGAGTGCGACGTAGAAGACCGTGTCGCAGAGGCTGACGATCGCGCCGCCGTGGACGGCGCCCGTGCCGTTGGTGATCTCCGCGCGGTAGGGCATACGCATCACCGCTTTGCCGTGCTCGACTCTTTCGAGCCTCAGATCGAGGAGCGCAACGAAGTTGCTCTTCTCCTTCTCCCAGGCGCGCGGCGCGCCCGAAAAGTCAATGCTCATGTTGCCCCTTTCGTCCGGTTAAAACGTATCCCCGCCGCTTGCCAGCATTCGGCGCAGATAGAGCGGCAGCGAGAAAAGGCGCCGGTGCGTTTCGGAGTCGTAGAAGAAGCTCTCGCCGCGCAGGCGCGCGCAGTACGCTTCGATGCGGCCGGCTTCGAGGCGCGCAAGATCGACGCGGTCGCTGCAGGCCAGGAAGGCCCAATCGGAATCGAAGGCCGGCACGTGCGTAAAGAAAGACGCGACGTGCGCGTAGTGGCGGCGCAGCGTGCGCGCCATCTTACAGTGCAGTGCGGCGTTGTGCACGCCGGCGGTGCTCGCTTGGAGCGCGTAAATTCCTCCCTCGACGAGACGTGATTTGATCAGCGCGAAGACGTCGTCGTTAAAGAGCGGATTGCTCGGCGAATCCTCAAGCGGTTCGGTCAGATCGGAAAGGATCACGCCGTAGCGGTCTTGGCGCACGCGCATATGCTCGAGCGCATCGCCGACGATCACCTCGGCGCGGGCATCGTCGAACGCACCGGCGGACCACTCGGGAAGAAACTTCTTTGAGACGCCAATAACGCGCTCATCGATATCCACCATCGTGCAGCGCGCGACGTCGGGAGAGCGCAAGACCTCGCGCAGCGTCGCGCCCTCGCCGCCTCCGAGAATCAAGATATTTTTGCGATCCTCTGCGGCCGCCAGCGCCGGATGGACCAGCGCCTCGTGATAGATCCGTTCGTCGGTCTCGGAGCTTTGCGTATCGCCATCGATCACCAGCATTTTGCCGAAGACCGGCGAGCGCAGCACTGCGATCTGTTGAAACGCCGAGCGTTCCGAGACGAAGAGCTCCTCGATCGCATGATGATGCTGTTCGGTGGGCGCGAACTCTTCGACGTACCATTGCCAGTGCTGCGTCTTCGGCATGTCTTGGCATAGATTGGCCGCACAAAAGAAGAACCCCGCCATACGGCGGGGCTCCTTTTGTCATCCTGAGCTTGTCGAAGGATTACTTAAAGCAGTTCACCGCGAAGTAGAGCGCCATTTTTGGAGGGAGCTCGAAGTTACGCGGAACGGCGTATTGCGTGATTGTGACGGTCTTACCGTTCTTGACCGGGAATGGGCCGCCCGGCAAAGTCGCCCATTGGAGCGAGCCTTTGTGTCCGGTTGTAAGAACCGCAGCACCACATCTCGATCCGGGGATTGTCTTGGTATCCGTGATGATGTACTGGAGAATCGGTTTGTTGTGCTGCACGACCGGTTTGATGGCCGTTTTGCCCTGATTTACCGCGACCGCATAAATGATCGTCGTTCCTTCGGCTTTGTACTTGTCAAAGGCTTTGCCTTTGTATGTTTCGATATCGCCGCTGGCATCGGTTGCGTCGGCAAGATAGACGGTTGCGGGACCCTTGAGATTGTTCGCCCCGATCGAGCCCTTAACGGTGATGTTGTGCCACTCTTGCAAGCTGAAGCTGGCTCCGGTTGCCTTCAACGTAAACTTCTGACAAGCACCTTTGAAGATCCATTGGTATTGCGGCGGGCTCGTCGCGCAAGTGGTGACCGCAAGCGGTTGCGAGAGACCAGCCAGCCCGTCTTTACCGAGACTGACCGGCGCGCCGTCCGGCGTTGGAGCGCTCGTCTCGTCTTGCTGCATTCGACCGTTCGTCTCGTCCCGCTGCATTGGGGCGCCCGGCTCGGCTTGCTGGACAGGAGCACCGGCCGACGGCGGCACCATGGAGCCGCCCGTTGACGACGGCATTCCCATGCCCGAGCAAGCTGCCAACGCTAGAGCAACCGTTGTGACGATGCAGGCGCGAAGCATAGATTGACGCATGAAAATCGTTTCCCCTAAATGGTGAGAGCAAAAACCGTTGTCCGAACAGAATTGGACGGCAGGCGCGATGCGCCTGCCGAGTTAATGCGTTTCAAAGGTGATAATTGCTGTTGATAGCGGTTAGAAAACCGCGCGCTTACGCTGTCAGCACCCGAGCGTCTTGATTACTGTTGAGCACGTGCGTGAACTCGCCGTCGCTCTTCTCGATTCCGCGCCTGAGTTCGGTAGCGAGTACGCTCTTCGCGCGAAGCGTTGCCGCTGCGAAATCGCAAGCAGCCCAGGGGTCGGTGTGGTCGCCACACGTGTAAAAATCCATCGCGGCATAGGCCTTCTCCGGCCATGTGTGGATCGACAGATGGGATTCGGCCAAAATAACCGTACCCGAAACGCCCTGCGGCTCAAATCTGTGAAATGCGCTCTCCATAATCGTAGCGCCGGCGGCCTTGGCGGCCGCGATCATCATGGCGGCGATGCCGTGGATATCCGCGAGTAGCGATGGTTGACAGCCCGAGAGCTCGCACACAATGTGCCTGCCGAGTGCCTTCAATTTGTACAGGTCTCCTTGACCCTTGAGGAATCCCACCTCCGGACTTCGTCGGCTGGCGGCTGCGGTGCAGTCCGTTCCCCCGACCTTTCGGAGAGCTCGTGCCGGCGCTTTTGCGGTGCGCGGGCGGCTCGCCGCGATGGCGCGAAGGGCGCGCCTTCCCCTACCGTGGCCCCCTCGGTCGAAGGGACCGGCGCCAATCATACCCCCTACGCCCCCCCCTGTAAAGGGCTTTTCCACGCCTATTCCACAGGAAACTCAAGCTAGCACTTAATTATCTTGACTATGTTGGACTGGAGGGGGTACGCTGAGGAGGCGATGGCATTGAAACTTGAAGCCCCGGTGAAGCCGGCCGAACTGATCGAGGACTACCGTCATGGGTTCCACGATGAGGAAAACTACGTCTTTAAATCGGACAAGGGCCTGACGCCGGAGATTGTCGAGCGGATCAGCTCGATGAAGGACGAGCCGGCCTGGATGCGCGAGTTCCGCCTCAAAGCGTACGAGATCTTCCTTAGTAAGCCGATGCCGACGTGGGGCGACACCGCTCGGCTGAACGAGATTGACTTCTCGAACATTCACTACTTCGTGAAGTCGACCGACAAGACGGAGCGCTCGTGGGATGACGTACCGGACGATATCAAACGGACGTTCGATCGCCTTGGGATCCCAGAGGCCGAGCGCAAGTTTCTGTCAGGCGTTTCCGCGCAGTACGAATCGGAAGTCGTCTATCACAATACGACCAAGGCGCTCGACGAGCAGGGCGTGCTTTTCTGCGACATGGACACCGCGGTCAAGAAATACCCCGAGATCGTTCAGAAGTATTTGGCAACGGTGATTCCGTCGGGCGACAACAAGTTTTCCGCGCTGAACTCGGCGGTGTGGTCGGGCGGATCGTTCATCTACGTGCCGCCAGGCGTGACGGTCGCGATGCCGCTGCAGGCTTATTTCCGGATCAATGCCGAGAACATGGGCCAGTTCGAGCG
>PMUK01000246.1 GCA_003166915.1 Candidatus Cybelea palsarum | reverse complement strand
TAGCACAAGCCGCATCGTAGCGATGTTTCTAAAAGGTGCAGCCGTTCGCCGGCAGAGCTGGCGCCTGCTCCTCTAACGGCCGTCTAACGGATTCCGCAAAATCAGTCGGGATTCGAAGGGACCAACCGGGACTCGAAAGCGCGAAAACCCGTACAGCAAGGGACTTTCTGGTATTAGACGGGAGCGGCCGGGACCCCGATTCGCGGGTTCGATTCCCGTTGCCGCTACCATAGAATGTCCATATTTATGAGCCGTTTTTATTCGAAACGCGGGTTTTTGACTTACGTTTGACTTACTGTGCGTGAGGTCCGGCGAGTCGGTTCCGTTAACGGCGGTGGCTAACGCGCCTCCCATCACAGACTCGACGCGCTCCGCATGACGGGCCTGCAGTGTTTCGGTGACGTGCGCGTACAGGTTAGCGGTTGTGCCAATGTCGGCGTGCCCCAGGCTTGCTGAGATCGTTTTGAGGTCGATACCCGCTTGCAGGCTGAGCGTCGCGTAGGAGTGGCGTAGATCGTGAAGCCGCACATGCGGCAAGCGTGCGGTTTTGACCAACTTGGCAAACGCGCTCGAGAACGCGCCGGGGTCCCACGGAGATCCGTCGCGGTCTGCGAACACGTAAGCGTTTTGGTCTCGCCCAAGCCCGTCGGCTATGCGTGAGTTGCGCTGGTTGAAACGAATTCGTGCCAAGATCGTAACGATCGAAGGCGCGAGCATGATGGTGCGCCGGCTCCCCGCGGTCTTTGGCGGTTTTTCGCGCGTTTCATAGCAATAGCTAACGCGACCGTCGTCGGCGCGGAGCTCCTCGCGAACGACTTCAAGCGCTCGACGCACGGTTAGCCGGCCGGCCTCGAGATCGAGGTCACCCCAACGCAATCCCAACAGCTCGCCTCGACGCAGACCAGTTGCGACCGCGACGGCAAGCGGGGCGAGAAGTTCGGTAGCCTCGGCGGCCGCCAGGAGCTGCGCGATAGCGTCCGGCGCCAGCGTTTGCATTTCGTGCTTTGTGACTCTCGGTGGATCGACCCGCTGCGTAGGATCCACCGATATGACCTGCTTGCGAACAGCCCAGCGATACATTGTTCGCAGCGTCGAGAAGACGTGGCCAACCGATCGGCTTGAGAGAGGCTTTGCTTCGCGGTCTTTGCGCTCGCCGATCCGCCATCCGTCGAGAGCTGCCTCGACGAGGTGAGGCCGAAGATCTCGAGCTCGACAGTTGCCGAATGCAGGAGTGATGTAGAGTCGGCAGTGTGCTGCGTAGGCCATGAATGTCCTGGAGCCCACCCGAGGCTTCACGACCGCGAGCCACAAGGAACACAGACGTCCCACCGTTAGGCGAGCGTCCGCGATGGCACCCGTTTCCGAGTCGGCGGCTTCTTGGAGCTTGCGGAGTGCAGCGAGCGCTTCCGCTTTTGTGCCCCGGACGGTCGAACGTAACTGCCTTCGTTGCCTAGGCACCGTTGCTCGGATATCCCATATCCCTGGCGCGCGCCTTACCAGGCTCCCCTCCTTCGGGCCGCGACGGGTCGGTTGTTTGGGATCGCTTTGGTCGGTCATTGCCTCACGGTTTTAGCGGAGTCGACTCATTCTAGCGCCTCGGCATTCTCCTTCGTAAGGCTTAGCCAGGCTTAGCCTTACGTAGCCCGGGTACCGCGTGGTACCACCTAAGTACCATGCCAAAACTAAACCACGAAACGAGCGCGCCTCCCCGGGCCGCCCACACAGTACTTGAGTTTGCCGACATGCTCCGCATCGGCAGAACCACCGCATACGCGCTGGTCGGACGAGGCGAAGTCAAGTCGTTTCGGGTGGGTCGGAAGGTACTCATCCCCGCGGCAGAGGTCGAGCGGTTCATCGAGCGATCCCGTCAGTGATTGGGAGCTGCGAGCCCAGGGCGCCATTTCGACCATCCATCGGGGCCGTTGCGGTGGTGAGCCGGGGCTTTTCGACGTCAACGCTGTCCGAACGCCGTCGCTCAACCCGGTAGTTGCGATGAGCGCGCGGCATCCTAGCTTAAACGACAGGCGCGACCGCGATGGTCGTTGGTCGTCTCTTAGAACGATAATTCATCCGGACCCCGTAGGGGTACCTATCGTTCCAGCATTGGATATTATGGTTCCGCCACGGGATACTATCGTTCCGTTACGGGATTCCATCATTCCGGCGCGCGCGTTGTGGAAACTTCTCCACCTCGAGCGGGCGAAAGCCGTACCGCAAGCACTAGCGGGCTGTTATCCGGGCAAGAGATCGCCGACGAACCTCACGGATGTCGAGCGTCATCTCGCTGGCAAAATCACGCTGGCCTTCACACCTCTTGTCGGCGATAGAGCCCTTTTCGTCGCACTCGACGTCGACGCGCGGTTTTCCGCATTGCTTCCTTCCATCCGCGAGTACATCGCAAAAATTGGCGGCTCCGAGCTCACTGAGGCGTGCTTTGCCACCGGTGGATCGGACGAGGACCGGGGCAAAATAGTCGTCTGTTTCGACGAGCCGGCTCCGGCCCGCGACGTTCGTTTGCTCGCGCTTCGACTACTAAGTAGCACCCGAGCTGCGAAGGCGGCGCGCGGGCTTGAATCGAGCGCTTTCAGCGCTTTTCCGCAAGGGGGCACTGGCGGCATTGTGCGCATCCTGGGTCGGAACCTGGCGCGCCACGGTCCGCTGGAGCGATCGTTTTCACTTGAGGGCGAGCAAGGATTGGAGCACGTCCGTTCGTTGTCGGCCGCCCATCTCGCGAAGATGGTCGACAGTGACCGCGAGCCCGAACTCGAGTGGGTAGTGCGTCTGGTTGAAACGCCATGGGGGCGCTCCGAGGGAACCAATAGGCATTTTAGTCATTTGGTCGCGCTCGCCCACGAGGCAGTTCGCCGTGGCGGCACAAGGGCGGGCCGATTCATTTTTGAACACTGGGTGAACACAATCAAGGCAAACTCGTCAGAGCTTTCGCGACCATCGAATAAGAACGGGGACCGGCGAAACGTGCTTGACCGGGGGCGCGGACGCGCCTGGCAGTACGCGGTCGATGATACAAGCTCTTGGCGCCCGCTTAACTTCTCGTCTGGCCCTAAGTATTCGAAGGACACCGTAGAGCTCTACAACACTCTTCTTATCGTTTGCGCGCGAGAAAGGGTTGACGCCAAATCTCTTCGGAGTGGACTACGAGCGGATGGCCGCGCTGCTTTCTAAGTCAAAGTCGACGGCGCATCGCCATTCAGCTAAGGCGGAGCAGCAGGGAATAATCGTGATACACGACCGTGGACTCCCAAAGGCCAAAGGGGTCGCAGGTCTAACCGCGCTTCTCGGCCTTGTGGGTCGCAACCAAACGCCGGAGCAGGTTCGTGCGATCGGAGCTGCGAGCGAGCGCGTTCAAGACCGAATGCTTGAACGCAGGGCCCGTGGAGGCGCGGTTGAGACCGAATGAGTTTGGCTTGCCATAATCAAAACGATTCTCATGCTACGGCGCGGCGACGGCCTGGGGAGCAGACCGCTCGACGGCGGAGCAGACGATTCGACGCGAACCCAGCGGCCCTTGTTACCACGGACGTGCTGGCCGAAGGCCAGAACCTCCAGCAATGCGGGCGGATCATAAATTTCGATCTTCCATGGAATCCGATGCGAGTCGTCCAGCGAAATGGTCGCATTGACCGTATAGGATCGCCTCATCGTTTTGTAAATGTGCATTGTTTCATGCCCGATACGCAGCTCGATGCGATCCTACGGCTGGAACAGCGGCTGGAACGCAAAATTGCGCATGCGAATGCCGGTATCGGACTCGAGTCTACGCCCATCCCGGGCATGGATACTCGGGAGCGGATTTTTACTGATGCTGAAGCGATTGCAGAAGATAAAGTCGGCCAGATTAGACGCTTGGCCGATTCAGAAGCAGCGGTTTTGGATGAACTTGACCGCGACGACGCATATTCTGGTGAACAATTCCGGGAGGAACTTCGGCAGGCACTTCTTAGCGACGCAGGAACTGACCTCGAGCGACTTCCGTGGGGGATCGGGTCCGGGCACGATCGCGGTGATGAGCCGGCGGTCGTGTTTCTTATCAGCGCGGGCACTAAGCACTTTTTTAGGACCGCCTCCCTATGTTCCGCGGACTCTGCGATAGGCTCGGACCTTTTGGCTTCGCTAAAGATGGCTCGCTGCAATCCTGCCACGCCCCGTGAGTATCCAGATTCGCTTCGTGAGGCAGTCTACGATGCGTGGAAACGCGTGCGGTACAGCACTTTTGCTTGGTTGCAAGAGCAGCGGGATCCGGCGAGGCGGCAGGGCCCTTTGCCCAGAGCACAACGCCAGGCGATTGACTTGCTCGAGCGTGGAAATAGCGAAGAGGCTGCGCATGCCGCCGAGATTCTGTCGGTTCGCTGGCCATCCGACATCGAGGGCGACCTTCGAGAAATCCTCAGAGAGCCGGAGAGCAGCGATGCCGAGCGGGTGATCCGGCTTGTTGAATACGTGGGACAGCGCGGACTAAGACCCCAGACTGTGGAGGAAATTCCAAACGTTCAAGAAGGGGATATTAAGTTAATTTGCTATCAAGTGAGTCTGCCGGAACACTATAAGTTGCCGGAGCAGGTCTCGGTCTAGACATGCATACCGAAACATGCCTAAGGCTGCTGATCTTGACTCCGTCGCCACGCCCACTGTTCAGCGTAGCGAGAAGTGAGGGTATCAATAGCTTCTTGCTAGCCAGACGACGGAACCCAAACCGCTAGATAAGGCCGAAGCGGAGCGGGGCTTCGAGCTATTCAAGCGGGCTGTGGCACAGATCGCAACTGTTCCAAAAGCCGCTTTAAAACGCTTGGAGCCCGAACGCCCGAAGCGTAGCCGCAAGCCGAAAGAGTCCTGAAATCGTGGGCGCCTAGCTATGGTATTGGACGCCTATTCTACCACCGAAGGGTTAA
>PMUK01000206.1 GCA_003166915.1 Candidatus Cybelea palsarum | reverse complement strand
CGGCGCAAAGGAGCGATCTAAGAAATGGCAACGGCAAGTATTACGGTCGGCGCGAACACCGGAGGAGGTGTCCGTGAGTACGTCGCGGCCGCGCTCGACGTTCTCGATCAGATGGGGATTCACTACGAGCTTACGGCAATGGCGACGAACGTAGAAGGTGACGTCCAAACCATTTGCGACGCACTCGCTGCGATCCATAAACGTTGCCATGAGCTCGGGGCACCGCGGGTGGAGAGCTTACTGAAGATCGACGATCGCATCGACGTCGTGCAAACGCTCGAATCGAAGGTGAGCCACGTGATCGAAGCCCGAAAGACGCCCTGAGCAAATGATCGACCTGGATCTGCGTGCTATCCCGAGCTGGCAGCGACCACGAACGCTTCTGTTCCGAAACGATGCGGAGCGAACCGGAATTTCGATATCAAGATTATGAAAACAATGCCCGCGCCTGACTTGGGCGTCTACCGCCTTCCGTAGATGAAGGTAACCGCTTGTGGGAAGCGCAGCCCCAGTCCGGTGGCCCCGATGGCGACGGCGATAACCATCTGGAAATCCGAAGGCTGGGCGAGCATGAGGCGATCGCCAAGAAAACTCGTTGCGACGGGACGCCCGCAGCTTGTTGGCGAGCCCCGTTATCGCATTAAATGTGTCGCAAGGGCAACTGGGAGCGTCACGTGCACAGATTTTACGTTGCCAAAGGACGCTGTGAAATACGGCCACTGAGCGAAGTTGGCGCACGGGAAGGCTTGGGAAGTGCTTTTAATCACCTTGCGTCCCGTGGGAATGGACTATCGTATACCGCGCGGACCGGCAAAAGGGCAACCGAAAGGCGCGAAACCCCTTCCGGAGTCCATCTACGCTACACGCGTGACGGGTGTGTCCAAGGGTGAATTACCCGGGCTGGGCAAGCGTCGGTAACTCCGCAATCGAATCAAAGGTCGGAGCAGACTTAGTTGGCTATCGATAACTGCAATTATCGATACTCAGGATCGACGCTGGCGTGATGTCCCCTGCGCTGCGGAGGCGCGCGTAGGAACTGCCTAATACCTAGAACGGAAAGTCGCTTTGCGTCAAGCCCACGTTCGTTTTTAGATCGTTGACCGATTCGTCGAGCACGATCTGCGAGCCCGAATACATGATCTGGCGGATCGGCCAATGCGTCTCCTTCGAAAGATACCGGATCTGCTCGGTAATGTCGTGATTCGACGCCGGATCTGCGACCTTCAGGTCCAAGCGGTCGGTTTTGACGCCTCCAATTTTACCGCCGTCGATCTGCGTGAGCTTTCCGGGGATGGTCCCGTAGTCGTCGATGACGCCCGGCAGTAGGCCCTCGGGTATCGTGACGCCCCGCAGCGAAACGGCCCGCGGATCGTGTAGGTCGATCTTCAGATGGATGCCGGAAAGAAAGCCGCCCTGATGGCCGCTCACCTGATCGCCGCCAACCCATACGCCGCCCGAACCTTTGCCATCGCCCTCGAGGATCAGCGTCTTGACGTCGTGCGGCTTCATGAAGAAATACTGATAGACGCGGTCCTGCGTTTGCGTTCCCTTCATCGAGCACCTTGGAAAAATTCGTCGCCATTGATGTAGCGCCCGTATGGAGTGAGATTTGGCGGCGCGCTGTGGCATTGCGAGCAACTCACGCCTTGCCCGTTGGCTAAGACCGGAATCGCCTCTGCGCGCTCGGGCGCGGCCATACCGGCCCCGACGAGCGCGGCAAGGCAAACGACGGCAAAGCGTACCGAACTCACGAAACGACTACGCATTTTGGCGATAACCCAACGCCTCTCCCTGAGGATCCAACTGCGCAGTTGAAGTTTATCGAGAGTTACGCGGGCCGCTGCGAGAATGCCGTGCACCAGCCGTTCGGACTGATAGGCCCCGTAATCACCTTGCACGTACCACTGGTTGTTGGAGTCTTCCCCGGGACAAAAAGTGAGCACCCCGAGCACTTTTGGTTGCCCTTCGGCGTCGATTGATACTTGAGCTGACTTCTGCTGTCGGCACGAGCGATCGTGGTCGCTCCGACTGCCAGCGCACTCGCGAGTGCGGGAAGCACGAACAGGTTTGCGAGCGCTTCCTTCCGCGTCATGCGCTTTAAAAATGGATTCACGTCATAACCTCCAGATGTGGTGGTCGCCGGGATAGGTCGTAGAGTCACTTCGGTGGAGTCGCTCCCAGGGGTGTCTTTGCGCCGTTCGGCGCGGACGATGTATCCTTCGCATGGTTCTGCATGATCTGGAGGAACGGCTTGATGAGGTCGATGGGCATCGGAAAGACAATTGTCGAGTTCTGCTCGCCACCGACTTCGGTGAGCGTTTGAAGGTAGCGCAGCTGCATGGCTGCGGGGTCTTCCGCGAGGATACGTGCCGCGTTGAGCAGCGTCTGCGCGGCTTGAAACTCAGCCTCTGCATGAATGACCTTGGCGCGCCGGTCGCGTTCTGCTTCGGCCTGCTTGGCGATCGAACGAATCATGTTCTCGGTAAGAGTCACTTCCCGAATCTCGACGCTTATGACTTTAATGCCCCAGGATTCCGTCTGAACATCGAGCGTGTTTTGGACGGCGGCGTTAATCTCGGTACGCTTGGCAAGCACTTCGTCCAGTTCGTGCTCGCCCAGTACGGAGCGAAGTGTCGTTTGCGCTAGCATATTCGTCGCGCTTAAGAAGTTCTCAACTTGAATGATTGCTTTTTGCGCATCCACAACGCGAAAGTACAGGATCGCGTCAACCTTCAGGGACACGTTGTCTCGCGAGATCACATCCTGACCTGGCACCTCCATGACCACGGTGCGCAAGTCAACGCGCACGACCTGCTGGACAAACGGAAGGATGAGGATGAGCCCCGGACCCTTGACGGCTTGGAAGCGCCCCAGCCGGAAGACGACGGCGCGTTCGTATTCGCGCAGAATCTTAATGCTGGAGACTACCAATATCAGAACGATAAAGTAGACAGGTAGGAAGGCGAGCGATAGGAACACGACCTCTCCTCTTCGCATATCTCGCACGCGGGTCAAACGGCTCGATGAAGTTCGAACGGGGCGAAAACTGCGTTACCAGTAAGCATAGCACTTCAGCGTGCTGCAGCGGTATCGTGGAATTCCGGGATAGCGCTTGATTTCGAGCATTCCGATTCGTCAGCGGTTGCGGCTGGAACGAGGGCAACCCGCCGTTCGTGCGCTTGCGTTTCCTTAAAAAACGGCGACGTTGACGAACGTTAGGTGCGAGCGATGATGCGAGGCGGCATGCGCCTTCGCGCGTTTCAGCAAAATCCTTAGCCGAGAAGGTCCGTGTTCGTGCGAGGTTGAGTACGAAGGCATCGACGTGCGGGCGCACGGGCTCCATCACGTCGGCCGCGAGGGATTGCCGGTTCGCTTCGTCCGCGTAGAAGAGTGCGAGGCCTGGATCAAGACCGCGCACTGTCAGGGCCATGCGCGTCTCGACTTCCAGTAGCGTATAAAGATAGTTCAAGACTGCATTTCGTCGCTCGCCAATACTTTTCCCAAGCGTTTCGCGTGGATGGCGCCGCTTGCTCGCGTTCACACGCGCGCGCGCGTCTAGACGTGTTCGGGCGGTGGCTTTTTGAGTGCATGGGCAAAGTCAATATCCAGCGCTCGTTCCCATGCTTCGTCGCGCGGAGCCACGGGTCAAGAATAGCACCTTTATGGTACAATGATCGTGTACCAGTGCGTGACACCGTTGTACGGGAACCCATGTAAGCATCCGGTATGAGTTAGTAGGTTCGATTAGCGCAGTGATTGCCGTTCGTCCTCGACGGCTGTTGCTGTTTGCGTAGAGTTTTTGGGAAGGCCCCTAGGGATCGACCATATGTGCTATCATGGGGATGGACATACACGGGGCAAACTCGTCGGCTAGCTTCGATGCGAGCGGCCCTGAGCGGAGGTTAACTCTCCTTCCGGGGTCTCCCAAATAAAAAGCCACGTCTAAGTACGCGGCTTTTTTTGATCTTCACGCCCTGTCACGCCCTGCCATGAATTACCTTCCTGGACCGTTTCGTGAGTCGCAGTCCCGGCAGAGCCGGTAGTTGTTTTTGCCGAGGCTGTACTCCCCCGCCGCCATTACGACGCGACCCAGCGGGCAGGTGCTGTCGTTGTGGTAGACGCGATTGTCCACCGGCTTCTTGACCTCATTAATGGAGTGGAAATCCGCCGTCCTTGGCATAGGGCATTCCTTCCTCGGTTAAGTTGCACGTTAAGCGTGATGTCATTCGTCAGAGGCCTCTCCCTGGCGACCTCTTATCGCCTTCACGGCCATAGGCGCGAGGGCATTCGCAATGATCTTTGCAACGGCCGCAAATGTAATCCCCTTCCTTGTCTCCACTGCACCCGCAGCCCCAAAAGGGCTCGCTCATACGGCGATTATACACCCCGGCTTTATGGGCAGACGGTCTTAAAGCGGCGCTCCGCTCGGCCGAACAAATCGAGGAGATCGCACACGCCAATTGCGACGTTCTCATCGGCGTCGGAGGAAAGTAGGGTATGCTTTCGATGGACGCGCCTCGCGAGAAGTGTGCTTCCTGAGGAGAGACCCGTGAATTGGAAACGTCTGTTGTCGCTGTTCGCGGCGCTCGTTGGCGCGAGCTGCGTCGCAGCAAGCGCGGCCAGCGAGGAGCCCGCGATCACGGCGTTCGACCGGGCATTTGCGGGCGTCAACGACTACACGTGCATTCTGCACGTCCACGAAACGAAGGGAACGCAAACGCAGGATCGCGTCTACGAGTACTCCTTCATGAAGCCGCATGACGTCAAGACGTTGATCCTCGATGGCGAGGGCAAAGGCTCGGGCGGCGTATGGGTTGGCGGCGACCAGGTGAGCGGCCATCTGGGCGGCATCCTTTCCGGGATCCATCTGAAGATCGACTTGCACGATTCGCGCGCCGTCTCGCTGCGCGGCGTCACGATTCCCGAGGGTCTGTTGCCGGGCGTCATCGACGACTACGGGACCATC
>PMUK01000136.1 GCA_003166915.1 Candidatus Cybelea palsarum | reverse complement strand
CCTCACCCCCAAATCGCGCAGCGAGTCGAGCTGCGCGCGCCCGAAGACGCCGCAAGCGCTGCCGATCGTGAAATGCCGCTCGAAACGCGCGCGGTCTACAGCGGCTGCGCCGGCCCGGCACTCGACGGTGACGACGTTGTACTGTTGCTGCGGATTGAGGGCGGAGTCGAGGCAATAGCTCATGCCGATGATGTCGTCGCGAGACCGCACGATCGCTTCATCATAGAGAAAGCCGGCGGCCAGTTCGAAGTCGTTGCCGGGCGTGCGCATCGTGACCGCCAGCGTCCGCGTCGCGCCGCCCTCGCTCAACGCAAGCTCCAGCGGCTCCTCCGTCACGATCTCGTCGCGCTTGCGCGTCTGCAGCTCGCCCTCGAGTGCGACGACGTCGGCTTCGACGCTGCGGCCCGGCCGCACGGCCTCCACTACGACTCTTCCTCCGGCCGGTTCTGCACGTAACTGAAGCCGAAGCGTCCCTTGATGCAGAGATGGCCGCTGGTGACCTCGTTTTCGATCGGCGATGTAACCTTGACGATCTCGTTTTCCGCGACGTGCAGCGTGAGCGTGCAGCCCACGCCGCAGTAGGAGCAGATCGTATCGGTTTGACTCTGCTCGGCCTCGTCCCATTCATTGCGGGCGCGCAGTTCGTATTCGGATGAGAACATCAGCGCGCCGGTGGGGCAGACGCCGATGCAGTTGCCGCAGTAGACGCAGGCCGAATCGGGAAGCGGAACGTCGTATTCAGTCGAGATGTGGGCGTCGAATCCGCGGCCGGCGACGGCGATGGCAAACGTGTTCTGCGCATCCGTACCGCAGGCTTCGACGCACTTATAGCAGAGAATGCACTTCGCATAATCGCGAACGTAGAGGGCGTTGTCGATCTTGACGGGCTGCGCGACCTTCGCCGACTCCGCGCCATAGCGCTGCGGTTGGGCGCCGTACTGCGCGCAGTATCGCTGCATCGCCGGCGCGGTCGAGATATCGACCGTCGACGCGAGAAACTCGAGCACCATTTTTCGGCTGTGGCGCACGCGCTCCGAATCGGTCCGAATCTTCATGCCCGCTTCGGCACGGCGCGCGCAGGCCGGAACCAGCACGCGAGCGCCTTCGAGTTCGACGACGCAGACCCGGCATGCATTGACCGGCGTCAGCGTTTGCAAGAAGCAGAGCGTGGGCGTTTCGATTTCCGCTTGCGCGATCGCGTCGAGAATGCTGGCGCCTGCGGCGACCGTCACCGGGATGCCGTCGACCGTCAGCGCGACATCGGCGGCGTTCATGCCGGCCGCTCGGCAAAGAGCCCAAGGTTGGCCCGCGCAGACTCGACGACGCTCGAGGCCGTCTGTCCCAATCCGCAAATCGATGCGTCGCGCATGACGCTGCCGACTTCGCCGAGCAGCGAAAAGTCTCGGCGGTTTAAAGCTTCCTCCTGACGAACCGTGCCGACGCGGCAGGGCACGCATTGCCCGCACGACTCGTCGCGGAAGAATCGCGTGATGCGCCGCACGATTGCCTCGAGATCGACGGTCTCGTCGAAGAGCATGACGACCCCGGAGCCTAGGGTCGCGCCGGCGGCACGCGCATCTTCAAAGGTCAGCGGTAAATCCAGCGCCTTCGGACCAAGCAGCATCCCCGCCGCCCCGCCCAGCAGAATGGCCTGCAAACGGCGGCCTTGCGTAACACCGCCGGCCAGTCCGATCAACGCTCGCAGCGTCGTTCCATGTGCGACCTCGTAGACGCCCGGTCGAGCGATTGCGCCCGAGAGCGAGAAGAGTCGCGTACCGGTCGATTGCGCCGTTCCGATCGCAGCGTAAGCCGTCCCCCCGTCGAGCAGAATCGGCAGCAAATTTGCGAGCGTCTCGACGTTGTTGATCAACGTCGGTTTGCTAAAGAGACCGGCCTGCGCCGGAAAGGGCGGCTTGTTTCGTGGTTCGCCACGCTTGCCCTCGATCGAGTTGAAAAGCGCCGTCTCTTCGCCGCAGATATAGGCGCCGGCACCGCGGCGCAACTCGATCGCGAGATTCCCGAGCAGTCCCGCCGATCGCGCCTGCGCGATGGCGCCTTCGAGGCGCTCCGCGGCCAAAGAATACTCGCCGCGCACGTACACGTAAGCATGCTCGCAACCGGCCGCAAAGGCCGCAATCGTCATGGCCTCGACCAGCGCAAACGGGTCGCCTTCCATCAGCACGCGATCTTTGAACGTGCCGGGTTCCGATTCGTCCGCATTGCAAACCAGGTAGTGCGGCTGCGCCGGCGCCGCCGCAACCGCCTGCATCTTTTGAGCCGCCGGAAACGCGGCGCCGCCGCGTCCGAGGAGCTTTGCCGCTGCGATCTGGGCAATCGTCGCATCGGGGCCGAGCTCGAAGGCGCGCTGCAGTGCTGCATAACCGCCCTGCGCGCGGTAGTCATCCAAACTTTCGGGATCGACGCGCCCTACGCGTCGCAGCAGCCTTCGCTCCGATCCTCCAACGTGCGTCGTAGGAGCATTGCGCCCGACGAGATCGGCACCAACGGCATTTCGCAGCTCCGATGCAGTGACCGGCGCCATCGCCGTCGCCGAGGGCGATTCACCAGCCGCAATGATGAGCGCCGCGGGCGCTCGGTCGCAAAGGCCGAGGCAAGGGCTGCGCTCCCACGTCACCGCGCTCGACTCGAGCTGCTCGCAGATTGCCTGCGCGCCGGCGCAGATGCACGCGATATCGTCGCAGACGTGAACGACCGTGGGATCGCGAGGCTTCGTTGAAAAGAGATCGTAAAACGTCGCGACGCCGTAGATGTCGGCAGGTGCGACCATAAGACGCTCGCCGATATAGTTGACGGCGCCGGCGCTAATCCAGCCGACTCGCTCCTGCACCGCGTGCAGCGCCGGCAACAGCAAGTGCCGCCGGCCACGTGCATCGGCGCCGCGTTCGTCAGATGGAGGGCCCAGCAGAGCGTCGACGGCGCTGCACGCGGCGTCGTCTGGTGCCGCGGAGTTAAAATGGAGATCCACTTATAGGGGCTCGACTCGGACCGCGCAGGCTTTGAACTCGGCGGTTCCCGATTGCGGATCGGTCGCATCGATTGTCAGCAGATTGGTTGCGACCTCGTCGTTGTAATGGAACGTCGTAAAGACCAGACCCGGACGGAGCCCGTTGTCGATATGAATCGGCACGACAACCGAGCCGCGGCGCGAGCTGACCCGCGCTCGATCGCCTTCACGCAGCCCGTGACTGCGCGCGTCCTGCGGCGAGATGTCGAGGCGCTCTCCCCGCCGCATCGGCGAACGATAGCCGCCGCTTTGCACGCCGGTATTGAAGGCATCGAGGCGCCGGCCGGTCGTGAGGCGCAGCGGATACTCGTCGTCGAGCGCTTCGACCGGCGGATCGTGTGCGACGGCAGCAAACGGCGCCCGCGGGCCGCCCACCGGGTTCTCCCAGAGGCGAGCGTGCAGAAAGCGTTCGCCGGGGTGTTGCTCGTCATAACAGGGCCATGGAATGCCGTCGAGCTCGTCGAGCCGCGCGTAGCTCATGCCGGCGTGCCAGGGTGAAAGGGAACGGCACTCGTTCCACACCTGTTCCGGCGTGTAGTTCGGCCACTCGTAACCCAAACGCCTTGCCAGTTCGCACATTATGACGATGTCGTCGCGCGCTTCTCCGGGCGGCTCGAGCGCCTTGCGGCATCGCTGTACGCGGCGTTCGCTGCTGGTAACGGTTCCCTCCGACTCGCACCAGCCGGCCGATGCCGGGAAGACGACCTCCGCCAGTTCGCCGGTCTTCGTTAGGAAGATGTCCTGCACGATCAAGTGCTTCAACCCGCGCAGCAGTTCGTTTGCATGCTGCTGATCGGCCTCCGACTGTGCCGGGTTCTCGCCGATAACATACAACGTGTCGAGTTCGCTTCGTTCCATTGCGGCGAACATGTCGCTGAGATGCCAGCCGCTCTTGCGCGGAAGCGTAACGTTCCAGGCCGCCTCAAACTTGGCGAGGGAGGCGGGATCTTCGGCGTCTTGTCCGCCCGGAAACTTGTTGGGAATCGCCCCCATATCGCCGCCGCCCTGTACGTTGTTCTGCCCTCGCAACGGATTAAGGCCCGAGCCGTATCGCCCGACGTGCCCGCAGAGCAAAGCCAGATTGATGAGCGCTCGGACGTTGTCGACCGCATTATGATGCTCGGTGATCCCTAGGGTCCAACAGAGCTCGGCCTTCGGAGCGCTCGCATAGGCCACAGCGAGCTCGCGAATGAGGGACGCCGGGACGCCGGTCGTCTTTTCGGCATACTCCAGCGTGTACGGCTCGACGGCCAATCGGTATTCCTCAAAGCCATCGGTTGCTCGAGTCACGAACTCGCGGTTCTCCAATCCGGCGGCGAGGATCTCCCGGCCGACGGCGTTCGCCAGCGCGATATCGGAGCCGACGTCGAGGCCGAGCCAGCCGTCGGCCCAGCGAGCGGTCGACGTTTGACGAGGATCGACGACGTACAGCTTCGCGCCGTTGCGAACGCCGCGCAAGACGTGGTGAAAGAAGATCGGATGCGTCTCGCGCGCGTTCGACCCCCATAAGACGATCGCGTCGGTATGCTCGATCTCTTGATACGAGCTGGTACCGCCGCCTGCCCCGAAGACCGCCGTCAGACCGACGACGCTAGGGGCGTGTCAAGTTCGATTGCAGCTGTCGACGTTGTTGCTGCCGATGACGCAACGAGCGAACTTCTGCGCGATGTAGTTCATTTCGTTGGTGGCCTTCGAGCAGCTGAACATCCCGTACGTGCGGGTCGCGTCGCGATCGCGCGCGTCGCGCAATGCCGACGCGGCGCGGTCGAGCGCTTCGTCCCACGTGGCTCGCCGCAGATCGCGGCCTTCGCGTACGAGCGGATGCGTCAATCGAACGTAGTTTGTGCTCACGGCCGCTAAATTCGCGTGTCGGTGGACGAGTCCCCACCGTGGCGCTGGAGCGCGACCAGTGGCCAAAGGAGCCAGCGGGCGCCGAGGGCAACTCCGCTGGACGAAAAGGAGCCGATTGGAATGGAGTTATCTAAGGTAACGGTCTACGCGAAGGGCGGCTTCGCGCGCTATGAAGATGCCAAGGTCGGGCTGCTCACGCACGGCCTTCAATACGGCACCGGCTGCTTTGAGGGCATTCGAGGCTATTGGGTGCCTGAAGAGAGCGAGCTCTTTCTGGTCCTGCTCCGTGACCATTACGAGCGGCTCGAACAGTCGGCAAAGATTCTCACGATGACCCTTCCCAAGAGCGTCGACGAATTGATCGAGATCACCGTCGAACTCGCTGTGCGCAACGGCTATAAGACCGACATTTACATTCGGCCATTTGTCTACAAGGCGGCCGAAGACGTCGGCGTGCGGTTGCATAACGTGCCGGACGCCTTTGCAATCGTCCCGATTCCTTTTACGCACTATGTCGATCCGAACCGCGGGCTCGACGTCTGCGTGAGCTCGTGGCGGCGAATGGACGACACGATGGCTCCGCCGCGCGCGAAAATAACCGGGCTCTACGTCAACTCGGCCCTGGCCAAAAGCGAAGCGGTGCAAAACGGCTTCGACGAGGCGATTCTACTATCGCACGACGGTCACGTCTCCGAGGGTTCGGCCGAAAACATTTTTCTCGTCCGTCGCGGCGTGCTCTATACACCCGATCCGTCGCAAAACGTTCTCGAGGGCGTCACGCGCAGGGCCATCATGGCGATCGCGCACCACGAACTCGGATTAGAGGTCGTGGAGCGTGCGATCGATCGCGGCGAACTCTACTGCGCGCAAGAAGTCTTCTTCACGGGGACGGCTGTCGGCGTCGCTTACGTGGCCTCGGTCGACCGCCGGCCCGTGGGTGACGGCGAAATGGGACCGATTACCAAACTGCTGAGCAGCCTCTACGCGCGAATTGTAACCGGGAGGGAGCCGCGTTATCTCGAGTGGCTGACGCGCGCGTACGCGTCGGCTCGGGTCAAGGTATAGGCGAGGAGGGCGTTACCGGCTCGGAGATGCCGGTCCAGTACGTCAGGTCTGGCGAGGCGCTGGTGCCGTCGTGTTCCGAGCGCCAGCGCGCGAAGCGCAGTTCGTCGGAATAGGCGAGCCGCGAGATGCGATGGATGAACTGTCTTCCGAGATCCTGCGACGGCAACGCCGTCGTCATCACGGCGATCACATAGGGCGCATCGCTTGCGTAAACGATTCCGGCGTCGTTGAGGGTGTCGAAGAACGAGCCGGTTTTGTGTGCGATCAGAATGTCGGCAGGAAGCGGTTGCGGCAGCAACGTGTTATATTGATCGGCCTCCAAGATGCCGATCATCTCGTTGGACGACCACTGATCCACCAGCTCACCTTTCGCCATCAGCGAGAGAAGATGAACGAGATCGGCCGGCGAGGTGCGCAGCGTCGCGCGAATCGACCACGCGTCGGTGCGCACGTCGCCCAATAAATGAGTCATCGCCAGGCCAAGCCGTTCCATATCCGTATTGATTCTGCGCCGTCCCACAAGCCGGATAAGCATGTTCGTGGCGGTGTTGTCGCTCACGTCGATCATCTTATCGATCAGCTCGGAGACGCGATAGGTGCTGCCGTCGCGCGCATCGCAGAGGTCTCCCGATCCGGCGTCCTTGTCCTGCCCCTCGAGGGTTACGCGCCGGTTTAAATCGAAGCGGCCCGTTTCAAGCTGCTCGAAGACCGCCACCATGACCGGAAGCTTGATCGTCGAAGCCGCGGGCATGCTCTTGCGGGCATTGAAGCCGGCAGTGTATCCGGTATTGAGGTCCTGCACGTCGAGGGCCGTGGCCGCCGGCAGGTTACGTGCCAAACTACGAACGTCGCGATTGAGCAGGGCGAACGGCGGCGGGAGGTATGCGAGGGCCGGGGCGGTCGAGATGCTCCAAGCAAAGAGCACGAGAACGCAAAGCATCGCTGCACGGCCTGGCATGGCGGTCAATTCGTGCGGCGTGCGACGGCATTCCTTCCGGGCGCTCGCTACGGGGCTGTGTCGAGGCCATGGTGAAAGGCAACGTCGTGAGCACGATTCTTTCTCCCGTGCGCCGAGTGGATATCGTGGGGGTCCCGATGGACCTCGGCGCAAGCCGTCGCGGCGTCGACATGGGCCCTTCGGCAATACGTTATGCCAAGCTCCACGAGAAGTTGAGAACGCTCGGCATTTCCGAGATCGTCGATCACGGAAATCTGCAGGTCCCCATTCGAGAATCGGCCGACTCCCAAGACACCGCCGCCAAGTTCTTCGACGTCATCACCGAGGTCTGTGACAATCTCGCGGTATTGGTCAAAGGGGCGATTGACGCCGGCGGGCTGCCGATCGTGCTGGGAGGCGATCATTCGATCGCGATGGGAACGCTCGACGGGCTGACGCGAACCTATGGCGAGCCGCCGGGGCTCGTCTGGATCGACGCGCATGCCGACATCAACAGTCCCGACAGCTCCGCGACCGGCAACGTTCACGGCATGCCGCTCTACTTCGCATTGCGTAAGGGGCTCGCGGCACCGGAACGCACCGTGCAGATCGGCCTCCGCGACGTCGACCCCGATGAGAAGCGCCTGCTGCGCGAGTTCGGCGTCAAGGCGTTCACGATGACCGACGTCGACAAGCTCGGCATGGTGCACGTGATGAACGAGGCGCGAAACATTGCGGGGGCGCAGCGCCGCCCGGTTCACGTATCGTTCGACATGGATGCGATCGACCCGAGCGAAGCGCCTGGCACCGGAACGCCCGTCAAAGGCGGCCTAAGCTATCGCGAGGCGCATCTCATCATGGAGATGCTCTACGATAGCGGCCAGCTTGGCTCGATCGAGATGGTGGAGATCAATCCGATCTTCGACGACCGCAATCAAACCGCGTCGCTCGCGGTCGGCCTGATTTGCTCGGCGTTAGGAAAATCGATTCTGTAGGGGAGATCTATAACCTAATCGTGGCCAGTGCTTCGCAGGAGACGCCGCCGCCGCAGACCGCAGGATCCCAGCTAGCATCGGCGAGCAGCGAACGGATGCGGTTTTCGCTTTGCGGATCCAGCGGCGGCTGAAAGACCACGCTCGTCGTGTGGCCGTCGTCGCCGACCGTGACGAGCAGCGTTACGTGAACGCCGAGGCCGTCGAGCTCCTTTCGAACCGCCGGATCGAGAACCGGAACGGGCTGCTCCGCGCCAAACGGAAGATACCCGCCGGCCTGGTGAGCGTCGACGCTAGCAACCGCACGGGCGGCAGGCGTTGGGCTCGACGCCGGTCCTGCATCACCGTTCGCGTTTGAAGCACCCGCTTCTGCGACGGCCGCGACTGCCGGTGCTGCGGGAGCGTTCGTTGCGATCGGTGCCTTTGTCGCCGCTCGTCGCTGCGTTAGCTTCACGAGCATGACGCGGTGCGCGAAATTCATTGAAGGCGAGATGTTGTAATGCGGCGCTGCCGCGCGGGGGCGCGGGAGTGGCGCTCGCGGCCGAACGATCTGGATCCGGAGAATGTGGGTGAAGCTGACCGTCTCTACCGGCGCCCCGGAGGCCGTCCAGGCCAATGCCGGAATTGAGATCGCGGCAAGCGCATGGATCGCGAGCGAGCCGAGCGTCGCTCGCTCCAGGCGTATCCGAGCTCCGATTGCCGCAGTCATTTCGTTATCGTCCCTCGCCTCCAACGCCCACCGGTCCGTCTCCGTGACTCCCTTGCGTTATCGTGAACTTTCGGCGCCCCAGGCATCCCAGCCCTCGGCCTGCGATCGAGCGAAGAGCTCGATGCGCGATCTTTGACCGCAGAGCTGCTCTATCATCTGTCGGAAGACTGCCGGCTTTTCGCTGTGTGCGCCGCGCGGGTGCAAGATGACTTGCGGTTGTGCGAGATCGAGAATGGGGAAGGGCCGCCCGGTTGGATTGGTCGTCGCGACGAGCAACAGCTCCGACGTCGGCTTGGTAAAGGTGGGGGGTATCCCTTGACCGGCGATGATGGCTCCGCGCCGGTTTACTTTCACCCAAACGTATGCAACGCCGCGGTAGTGCAGCTTCCAAGCGTCGATGAGCGTCAATGCAAAGTTGAGCCGAGGACAGGTCGCCCAGATAAAAGCGGCGGCCCGCTTATTGAGCATTTGGCGCACGTCGATCGCCGACAGCTCTTCCAACGACATGAGCGGATAGTGTTTGCCGGCAGCGGCATCTTTAACGGGACTGCCGTAGTAGTACCACGGCGGATCGACGTACGCGATATCGTAACGCTTGCCGGGAAGAGGTGGGATCACGAGATGCGGGGGCGCGGCTCGCCGCTTCGCGATGCGCCGATCGTGTGCGCGCTCGCTCATCGGACCACCAGCGCCGCCGCCACGATCGCGCCGCAGAGCGTTGCCATCAGGTTGACGGCGTCGTTTTGAATCCAGCGCACACCTCGCCGCATCGTCGTCGGCGTTCCACAGTAATGCTGCGGCGTTTCGCATTCGCACGAGCAACGTGGGCACCATTGACGGGCCTGAAGGCCTGCGCCAACGATCGAGTCGAGCAGCGCGCCCGCGATACCGGCGGCCGCAACGGGCAGCAACGGCGCGACTCGCAGCAGCGACGCGACAACGGCGACGCAGAGCGCGCCCGCGATCATCGCGCAGGTTCCCAGGAGCGTCACACTCCCGGAGAGTCCCGTTTCGATCGGGCGAAACGTGAGAATCGAAACCGGCCGGCGGCGCGCGAGCGTACCGATCTCCGTGGCCCACGTATCCGCTGATGCGGCCGCAAACGCGCCGGCGAAGGCGGCGTTAAACGGCGCGCTCGCACCGAGGGCTGCGACCGCGCACAGCGTGGCTACGCCACCGTTCGCGAGGACTTGCCACGCCGTACGAGGTGCCGGCTCGTGCGTGCCCCGCAGCGAACGCTTTCGCTCGCGTCCCATGCGCGTGAGCAGCGCGGATGGTAGAAAAAACGCCAGAAGAACTGCAGCGCTGCTCCATCCTCCGGTGGCGACCACGATCGTGCCGACCACAAACGCCGCGATCGCGCCATCGAGCGAGAGCGCGCGCGCGCGATACGCCGCCAGCGCGACGCCGGCGGCGAGTACCGCACCAACTGCGAGCCGTATCATCTGCTTGTCGCGTAGCAGATTTCGAGCGCGTCGAGCAGCCCGGCCGTCGTGTGAACGGACGCCACGACGTCGACGTTTAATCCGGCTTGCGCTGCGGCGCTCGCGGTGATCGGTCCGATGCACGCGACACATTTGCCGCTCGCTGCCTGCGAGGCTGCGATATCGCCGAGCAGCGCGACGAAGCCGCGAACGGTACTCGCGCTCGTGAACGTGAGTATGTCGGCCTCGGAAACTTTTAGCGCGAACTGCGCGTCGGGCGGAATCACCGTCGTATAGGCGGGAACGATGGTGACGGCCAGTCCGGCATCTTGCAGCATCTGCGGCAGAACGTCGCGCGCTTCTTGCGCGCGATAGAGCAGTACGCTGTCTCCCGCACTACTGCGTGCGATGACCTCTCGCGCGATTTCCTCGCTGATAAACTCTGCCGGCACGAGATCGGCGATTACGCCGTAGGTTCGCAAGTTCGCCGCGGTACGTTCGCCGATTGCGGCGACCTTCGCCCTGCCGATCGATCGAGCATCGCCCTTCCTTGCGGCGAGCCGCGCGAAGAATGCGTCGACGCCATTTTGCGACGTGAAGATCAGCCACGAATACGATGCGAGCTCCTGGAACGCTCGCTCCGCAGCGCTCGTGTCGTCGACCGGCACGATGGCAATCACCGGCGCAAGGACCGGCTGGGCACCCCGTGCGAGCAGCGCGCGTGCGAACTCGCGCGACTGCTCTCCGGCGCGCGTGATTAAGACGCGTTTGCCGAAGAGCGCGCCGGCATCGAACCAGCGCAGCTGCGCCCGCAACGCCGCAACGCCTCCGATAACGACGACGGCAGGGGCGCCGATCTCTGCAGCCGCGACGTCGTCGGCGATGGAGTCGAGCCGGCCGAGTACCGTCCGCTGGCTCGGCCGCGTGCCGTCCTGCACGACGGCCACGGGTGTCTGCGGCGCTAATCCATGCGCGATCAGCTGGCTTGCAATCTCGCGCAAGTTCGCGGTTGCCATCAACAGGACGAGCGTGCGCGCAGGATCGGCGAGCTTCGCCCAATCCAAGCTTGAAACGGCTTTGCCCGGATCTTCGTGTCCGGTGGCCACGGTGAACGACGCGGCGTACTCGCGATGCGTTACCGGAATTCCCGCATAGGCCGGTGCGGCGTACGAGGAGCTGACTCCCGGAACGATCTCAAACGGTACCCCGGCCGCCGCAAGCGCTTGTGCTTCTTCACCGCCTCGTCCGAAGACGAAAGGGTCGCCGCCCTTGAGCCGCACGACGCGACATCCGGCTTGCGCTTTCGCGATCATCAGCCGCTCGATTTCGTCTTGGGGCATCGCGTGCTCTCCGGCCCGCTTTCCAACGTAGATTCGCTCGCAGGACGCCGGTGCGAAGGCGACGATCGCATCGCCGGCAAGCGCGTCGTAGAGCAATACCTCCGTCGATTCGAGAACCTCGGCGGCTCGTAAAGTCAGCAGGCCCGGATCGCCCGGGCCTGCGCCGACTAAGAACACGCGTCCTTGGCCACTAGTGTCCATCGGAGGTCATCGCAACCAGCGAGTCGGCGATGGCGCCGGCGATATTCAGCTCGAAAAGCTCGTCGAGCACCCGCGCGTGCGAGAGCGCCTCGGCCCGATCGACGATCGCCTTATTGCGAATTTTTAGAATCACCGAATGCAGCAACTTCGAAACGATCGTCATGCTCATGCCGGTCACGAGTACGCGTTCCCGCTCGCTCATGTTCGGGCAGCGCGCCAAGAGCCGCTCGACTTCTTTTGCGCGAATCGCTTCTGCCTTTTGCGTTAGCCGCGCGATCACGGGCAACGTCGCGCGAGAACGGTACCAGCTTTCGAAGCGCTCGACGTGTTCGCCGACGATCTTCTCGACGGCCGGGATCGCCTCGCGCCGGGATTCGAGCCGTTCGTTCACGACCGATTTGAGGCCGTCGACGTCGACGAGCGCGACGTTGTCGACCTGCGCTACTGCCGGATCCACGTCGCGCGGCACGGCGATGTCCACGANNGCGCCGGTGGAGGCGACGACGACATCTGCAACGGCAAGTGCGTCAGAGAGTTCGGGCATCTCCAGCGCTTCACCAAAGCCGGCCTCCTCGATCAGTTCGCGAGAGCGCGCCAGCGTCCGATTCGTTACGATGACTCGAGCGGCGCCCTCTTGGCGCAATCGTTTTACCGCTGCGCGCCCCATCTTGCCCGCGCCGACGACGAGAACGGACTTCCCCTTCAACGTACCGAGACGGACGCACGCCGCTTCGACCGCCGCGGTAGCGATTGAGACCGATTCACTTCCGATGTGCGTCTTCGCCCGGGCGATTTTGCCGGCCGCG
>PMUK01000231.1 GCA_003166915.1 Candidatus Cybelea palsarum | reverse complement strand
TTGGCTATCGCTGTCCGGGCGAACCGGTGAAGACCTACGTTGCGAAAGGCGGAGATATCGAGAAAACGCTTGGATGCAAGTGCATGTGCAACGCACTGCTCGCGACCGCAGGTCTGCCGCAGACGCGTAAGGACGGCAGTGTCGATGCGGGCATCGTGACCTCCGGAGACGACCTCACGGAGATCGCGCGCTTCCTGCCTCCCGATCGCCTCACATATACCGCAGCCGACGTCATTTCCACGATGACGGGAGCAGACTGAGATCACAATGGCACTTCTAGACGGAAAAACTGCACTGATTACCGGCGTCGCTAACCGCTGGTCGATCGCGACCGGCGTCGCGCGGTCCTTACACGCGCACGGTGCGCGACTATGTTTCACCTACCAAGGCGAACGCGTGCGCGAGGAGGTTGAAAAACTCGCAGCCGAACTCGGCGGAGCCCACGTATATCCGTGCGACGTGAGTTCGGACGAAGCGGTGACCGCGTTGGCCGCAGATGTGCGCCGAGACTACGGCAGTCTCGATGCGCTGCTCCACTCTATCGCCTACACGAGAAAAGAAGACTTGCAGGGCAAGGTCTATACGACCTCGCGCGATGGTTTCGCGCTCGCGCTCGACGTCTCGTCCTACTCATTGATCGCGCTCTCGAATGCATTCGTCGATGTTTTTAATGATGGCGGGAGCATCGTTGCCTTGACCTATCTCGGCTCGACCTCGATCGTGCCAAACTACAACCTGGCGGGCATCGCGAAAGCGGCACTCGAGGCCATCGTGCGCTATCTTGCCTATGACCTTGGCCCTCGCGGCATCCGCGTCAATGCGATTTCCGCCGGACCGATCTCTACTGCGAGTTCGCGCCAGGTTCACGGCTTGCGACAGATTCTCGATATCGTAGAAGCGGAGTCGCCACTGCGCCGCAACGTAACGCCGGAAGATGTCGGGCGGACAGCCGTCTATCTGGCCTCCGACCTCTCGCGCGCGGTAACGGCCGACGTGCATTTCGTCGACTCCGGTTTCCACGCTGTTGGAATCTGATCGGGTTAAGGCGGGATCGTGCCGTAACCGGAGCGCATCGTTCACGTCTTCGTATCCCGCAAGCCTACCGAAGACCGATTGGCGCAACATGCCGACGAGGGCGTGGCGACCGTTCTTGCCTGTGCGAGCATCGGCGAGAAGTTCACCGGCTGCTGGCGTCAATCCGAGCGCATCGTCGAGTTCGCGATACGCGAGCAGACCGGCATCGGAAGTCACGACGGAGCCGCGAAAGTGCACCATGACGCGCCAGTCGAAATCGAGCCAAGAACGCCGTTTTCGGCTTCACCCGTCGGGTTCGTCACTTCGGCGCTAGATCATCGGCGTCTCTCATTCGCCCTACTGGAAGAGCACGGCGATCTTCGCGATCGAGGACGACGCGCAGTTCGGTCCCGATCATGTGGACGATCAGCGTACGACGTTCTATCTCGTCTCGCCGTACGCCGCGCCCGGCGTCCACCACGCTCGCTACAGCACCTCGAGCGTCGTGCGGACGATCGAGATGCTCTTGGGGCTCCCGCCGATGAGCATCTACGACGCGGTCGCACCGCCGCTCTATGACGCCTTCACCCTCAGCCCGAACTTTGCCCCGTACGAAGGCGTTCCGACGCAAATCGATGTCACCGCGCGCAATTCGGCGAACGCCTATGGAGCGAAGATGAGCGAGCGCCTCGATCTGCGAGATCCCGATGCGGTCGATCCTGCGCTCGCACGCGCGATCCTCATGGGCGCAGCGCGCCAATCCTCAAATCTTCGCACCGACTTCGCATCGAGTGCACCTCGGTGAGGCAACCCAGTTTAGAGCCCTAACGCCGCCTGTACCGGGCCGTCGTCTGTCAGCACGTCGGGTGCATCGTAGCTTAGTAGCCATGACCCTGAAGGGTCACATGGATTAAATCCACTAGGATCTATTTCGAGTATTCATCCGGCGAATGTGGGATAATATAATTATATAATTACGGGCGTAGCGCAGCGGAGCATATGGTGTTCCAGAGTCACTAGGTAAAGCTATATATATATATATTATCCCGCATTCACCGGATGAAATAGGCGAAAAGACATCTTAGGGGGGAATCTGTTTAGTGACAAAACGCCGCGTTCAGGCAGCCGCCAAAGCGGCACAAGCTATCTCGCCGTGCTGCAACCGGCTCGCCCGTCGTTCTAAGATTATCTGAAAATGGATGCGAGGGAGTTTATGTTGCGGCCCAGCTCCGGGGTTCGATGGCTGAGCCAGCTTAGAACCATGCGGCATTGCTACCGCGTGCACGTGCTGTCGAAGATTTCTTGCTGTCCGCCTCCCGACACGACTTCGTGAAAGGTAACGCTACTCGCGCTTACTTTCGCGTAGGTGCTGGTCACGTTCGTGCTCATTCCACCCATTGAACTGGTTCCTGTATAGGTTTTTGCGTCCGCAGACGTTGCGGATTCATTATTACCCGCGCTGTCGGCGCTCGCGATCCAGTACGTGTTCGTCTTGGGGTTATAGCCGAAATAGTCGTCGCCGCTGTAATCGCTAGCCGACACATGATCGTGCAATACGTTGCCTGGCACGACATCAAAGGTGAGGGTCACGTGTTCCGCGTGCGCCGAGTGTCCCATCATGGCCGGCACCGCTGTCGTGCAATTCCAGGGACCACCGAGCAAGTAGTTAGCATAGGTCATGTCGCCCGCGAGGACGCTGTCCGCCGCTTTCGCCGGACTCGAATATCCACCAAAAGGCACCAATACTAGCATACCAGCCGCTGCGAGAAGTATGCGCATGTTCCTAATCCTTCCAAACGAGAAATAACCCGTAGATCGTTCTTTTGGGACAGCGGCCATCCTCTTACGTGCGGCTCGCATCCGGTTCGCACGCCGGTAGGCGCCATTCCAATTAGCGAGGGCCCTCGTTCAGATCTTAGCCGACATTCTCCAATATGGCGGCGAATCCATCGCCTGCG
>PMUK01000184.1 GCA_003166915.1 Candidatus Cybelea palsarum | reverse complement strand
ATTGGCTCTAGCACGCCGGGTAACCGTTGAACTGAAACGTTATCCGCGCAGCTCTGCTGCAGAAAATCGAATCGAGTTCCGCTGGTTTCCGGCGGGAGAGACAGTGCCGAGCTTTATCGGAACCTTCGCCGTGAGGCCGCAAGGTGCGGACACGCAGCTCGTCCTGTCCGGTCGCTACCAGCCGCCATTCGAGGGGCTCACCCCCGAATTCGGCGCTGTATTCGACCACGAAACGGCTCAAGGTACTGGTCGCCTCTTNNTGTGCCTCAAGTCGGATGGAGGGCCACCCGTGGGCGCTTCTTATGAACGCCTCTTACTAGTTCACCAGCAAAGGAGTTCTTGAGTTATGATAAATGCGTCGGTTGTGGAGATTGATATCTTGGGCGGATACCAAGGAGGAGCGGAGCCTTGGGAGCGCACCGCTTCGCTAAGAATCGACTCGGAGGGATTCCATGAAACTCATCTGCTCGGTCGCAGCGGCGCTCTCGCGCCGCTGGGCGTGTCGCAAGTTGCGAAAGCACTTGTGGCAGATTTCGAGCTGGCCTCGCTTCTGCAACTCCTAGATCATGTTCTCGAACTCCGCACCGTGCTCCGCGGAATGACCGATGCGGCAACGGCGAAGTGATCCGGGCGTCTTCGCCGATCGCATAGACCTATGGCAACTCGTTAGCGAAGCTGTCGCTCGATTGTGGGTGCTAGTTGTGCGACAACTCGCGCCGGTTCCAGCGGAAAATGCGAACCGCAGATGATGACCACAAACACTCGTCACGAGTCTACCATTCCACGAGGAAAATCTATTTGCTCTGCTCGGGCGATGCATGGTTTAACTCGTCCTTTCCTTTCGTATCGCATCGCGGGATCGAGACGCATCTTATCTAAGCGAACCGATTGAGTAATGGAGCCGCTTCACTGGAAAGTTCCCGCCTCCGCAGCAGTGCAAGGATCGCAGGAAGAGGGTCACGTACGCACGTACTCCCTGACGCGATCCGTGCTCGAATAGGAGCGTGGTGCCGGGCGGTGCGCGCAGCTCCCCGCCATGTCGGCCACTGAAGGACAATGCAACCCTAAATCTCTATGCTCGCAGCGGACTGAAGATTGTAATGCCGTATGTCTCACGACTCTTCATTAAAACTGGAATCGCCTATCTCGTATTGACCTTTGTCGCTGGAGCGGTGCTGCTTTCGTTAGAAGCAGCAGGGCGGCCGGTGCCGTACATGATTGAAATAGAGCACGGCCACGCCGGGTTTGTCGGATGGCTTGTGAATACGGTCATCGGCGTTGCATACTGGCTGCTTCCGGTCAACCGTGCTCGGTTCGCGGAGACGCAGGGGCGCTATCCGGAAGGTCGCGCGCGGTTCTCTTTCTATGCGCTAAACGTCGGTCTAGCGCTGCGACTTCTCAGCGAACCGTGGTTCACTCGGCAGCCGAGTCCGGCCGGGTCGGCGTTCCTCTATCTCGCAGCCCTCCTACAAGTACTGGGCATTGCCGCGTTCGCGTCGATCGCGTGGCAGCGCGTCTTCCCGCCGCCGTTGCGACCGGATATTTAGTCGGAGCCTTGGAATTATGAGAGGCTGGATTGCGCCGCTCCCGATGGCGCTCGGCATTGCAGCGTTTGGCTTTTCCTGGATCGTTCTTTTTGTCGCGGCGGCCACGAACTCGCCGGGACCGTCATTCCCAGCATTGGCGTGGGTACACCTCGTCGCGCTAGGTTGGATTACCTTGATCGCTCTCAGCGTGCTCGTCCATGCCATGCCAACGTTTCTCGACGTGCAATGGCGCCTTGGGAGCGTCGCGCGAATCGCTACGCTATTTTTCGCCACGGGCGCATTCATACTCACCGGGGGATTTCTCGCCTCGAACTTGGTGACACTGCAGTCAGGTGCGTGGCTCGCGCTGTCAAGTCTCGTCGTTTACGTTATTGCTGCCGTCGAGCCGTTAAGCAAAGCCATTGCGCGCAAAGGTTGGTCGCGTGCCATCGCGCGTGCGTTCGCAACGACGCTCGCGCTTCTATTGATCACCGCAGCGTTAGGCGTACTGTTCGCGAGCGCGCTCGGAGGGCTCGCACCCTCCGTTGCGCTGCTTGCCCTTCCGAGATCGCACGCGCTGCTCGGCATCGCCGGATGGCTGTCCCTGCTGGTCATCGGCATTTCGGCTCGCACCATGGGTCCGATCGCCGGAGCCCGTTCCCGCCGCATCTGGATGCACATTCTTTCGAGCAGCGCGATCCTCGCCGGCGCGATCGTCGCTGCCGTTGGCGCCGCGCTCGCACTGAATTCACTCACCGTAGCCGGTTGCGCGTTACTCGTTCTCGGGGCGATGGTATATGCCGGCGATCTCGGCCTCGTACTGTCGCATGCAAAGGTCGCGCATCGGCCGCCTCAGGTTCTCATGGCATGCGCGATCCTCGCCGCCGTTACGGCGTCGTTGCTGGCGCTCGGCGCCGCGAGCGGGCAGCCATGGGCCGCTGCGGCGATCTATGTCGCGCTACTTGGCTGGATCGGAGGCGCGGTGGTCGCGCACGTTCATCATATCGGCATACGAGTATTACTGACGAACGCGCGGGGCGAAGACGACGAAACGCGCCCGAGCACCGTTCTCTTCGCGCCGCTGACGTGGGCGACCGTCGCGGTTTACGAAGCGGCGGTGATTCTCGGCGCGGGGGGGCTCTTGCGCTCGGAGTTCAGGCTTGTCCAACTCGCTGCGATCATCGGCTTCGTTTCTTTCCTTGCTCTCTTGCTCAATCTAACCTCTGCTTATCGCACCGCCCAGCAATAGGAGAAGATCCGCTTGCGATCGCGGGCAGTTTGGGGAATTCGGACACCTGCATGTGTTCGAGCGTTACGGCCACCTGTTCGAACATACGGCCAAGCGCGCCGCCCAAACCGCGGACCGAGTCTGCGCCTCACTCGAACCCTATTGTCGTACTATTGTCGTAAATGAGGCCGATCGCTTCGCAAAGCCGTGCAACATAAAATGTCAGATCTCTCCATACCTTTGGATAGCGAAGCGAAGACAGGGACCACTCGGTGATCTAACGCTGCACGAGGATGCTTCTCGCCCGGCGGGGTTGCTTACCGGAGGCATTGGCGTAACCACGTTTCGCAGCATCGTCTTCCAGGCGGCACACCTTAATCTTCCCCACCGGCTCGCGTTGTTTTACTCCAACCGTCGACCCGAGGATGCAGCGTTTTTGGCCGAACTGCAAGCTTTACAGAAAACAAACCCCAACCATACGATGGTTGTAACGATGACGGATATGAAAGACTCCAAGCACCTCTGGATAGGCGAAACAGGGTCGATCAACGCCCAGATGTTGGCAAAATACTCCGACGCGACGAAGGGCGGCATCTTTTACATTACCGGTCCGCCGGCGATGGTAAAAGGGTTGCAGGCGGTCCTCGCTGGAGCCGGAGTGCACAGCGACGACGTGCGCGTGGAAGAATATACCGGCTACTAGGTTCTTCCCTTTAAATATATGGCAACAGATCGAAATACTCATCATCTTCGTTCTTTCCGCCATAGCCTTTGCCGACCGAGCTGGCGGTTTCAACAAAGCGGATTTCACGGATCCATTTGACCATCTTGAAGCCGAGCTGACACGAAGGCGTAGTGGCGCGCCGTGAATCTTGGGAAGCGCCACGTCGTTCATCTCGTAGGCTAGAAGGCACTCAGGCTTGACGACGTCTTCGAGGCGCGTATCGTAGTAGACGCCGCCGAAGATGCCGTCGCCAAACGAAATGAACTCGACGGCGTGCGCGGTTGTCAGCGGCTGCACGAGGCCAATCAGTCGCACCATCGAGATACCGCCCCACTGAGCGATGCCACTCCAGCCTTGGATGCAATGATGCAACGCGATGTGCTCGTCATGCCCGAGCGCCCGGATTTGCTCGAGGCTCAGATCGACCTGGTTCTCGACGCAGCCGCTGGCGCGCAGGCGGTATTCACGAAAGTTGCCCTCGGCAAGGCGATTCCATTCATCGGAATCTG
>PMUK01000037.1 GCA_003166915.1 Candidatus Cybelea palsarum | reverse complement strand
TCGGCGTCGCCTCTCTGATCCTTAACCAGCTAGCCGTCGCATGCGGCGCAATCGGTCTGACCATCTTTGAAGGCCGGCTCCTCGAAGCTGCGGCGATTTTCGGAATCTTCGGGTTCGCAGCCATGGCCTTCAACGTTGTGATTGCAACCAAGGCGGCCGTCATTATCCGCCGGCAGCTCTACGGTTAGCGCGTAGACTCGAGGAAGGTCAGCGGCCGCGATCGACCTCCCAGGCGAGACGGCGAGCGTCTGGTTCAATTGGCGTGCCACTGGATACAATTCGGGCTGAAGCTATCTTTCGGGAGAGCGGAGACGTGGGCGGACTCTTGTGGGCTATTGTCGTCATTCTCTTCATTCTTTGGCTGCTCGGTTGGCTAGCGTTTCACGTCGGTGGCGGACTCATCCACATCCTCATCGTAGTCGCTATCATCCTTCTGATTTACAATCTGGTAACAGGGCTAGGCGCAAGGCTCTAGGAACAACCCCGACCGCGGCGAGCATCGTGATACTAGCTTCGATGCGAGCGGCCCTGAACGAGGGTTAACTCTCCTTCCAGGGTCTCCAATAAAAAGCCACGTCTATCTAATATACGCGGCTTTTTGATTTCACGCCCCGCCACGCGCCTGCCACGGATTACCTTCCTGGACCGTTTCGCGCATCGCAGTCCCGGCAGAGTTGGTAGCCGCCGGTACCAGGCCTGTCGTCACCAGCCACCGTTATACCGCAGCCCGACGGGCACGAGCTGTTGTTGTGATAGACGCGTTTATCCACCGGCTTGTCGATCTCATTAACGTCGTAGAAATCCGACGTACGCGGAATGGAGCATCCCTCCGTAGGTTAAGTTTCGCGCGTAAGGGTGACGGTATTTCTGGGGGACCCCGCCTGGCGACTGATAGCGCCTTCATGGCCGGGAGCAATAGGGCATTCGCGATGATCTTCGCAACGGCCGCAAATGTAATCCCCTTGTTTGTCTCCGCTGCACCCGCAGCCCCAAAAAGGCTCGCTCATACGGCGATTATACACCCCGACTTTTTGGGCAGATCGCGGGCTTTATGGGCAGACGGTCTTAAAAGGCAAAGCCACACGCGACCGCCGCCCTTCGCGGCATTACTCGGGACGCTTCTCGTCGGCGCATCGGAGTGACTGCCCCGATATTTTAGCGGCCGGGCTTCACTATGGTATTCCTTTGCATCGTTACCGCCCCCACTCGGGCAAGTGCCCTGCCGGTCATGACGGTGCCGGTCGCCATACTTATCGATTGGTGGGCGAGGATATTGCCATAAAAGGAACAGCCGGTTCCGAAAGTTGCTGAGCTGCCAACGGCCCAAAACACGTTGCGCGCCCTCGCGCCCTTGGTCAAGATGACGCTGCGACCTGGGTCGGCCGCGTTGTCGTAGACGAGCGTCAGCACATCTCCGTCGAACGTGCGGATAGTCAACCCGAGCGCGGCAAGCGCCGCGACGTATGTCATCCTGTGGTCCATACGGACCTTATACCCACCGCGAACATGGCGACGGATTCGAGCCCGAACCCGGCTCGCCGAAGCGTAGTCGATTCGCTAACTATTGTGATGCCTGTACCACGCCCGGCGCCGCTCCTCGTCCCAGTCCATCACTATCTCTACTCTATCGAGGTCGAAGCGGTAGTCTCGGCCCCAGAGATACCCCGTCTGGAGATCGTGCAGCACGTAGACCGCGTAGTCCTTAGCCCTGCGATCATAGCGACGAGGCTTGGTCAGTTTGAAGCCCCGGCGCTCGGCGACCCGACGTAGACGGTCGTATCGTACCTTTTCGGTGCTCATTCGGAGATTATATCGAAAAGCTAAGCTGGAATAGAGAGGCGTCTACTGCGGCTCGGGCATCCTCCGACGTAAAGGTCCAGGCCGGCGCCTTGCGCACGGAAAACATCAGAACTGCGACGTCGTGGTTGACTCGTGGCGGCAGGAACGATCCGGAGGCGTTCTCCCTCGCTCCAATCGCGTCGCGCCTCGATGAGTCCATGGGTGAAAAGCAAGAGGATATCGTCATCGCAAGCTCCATCGCGCCGGTCTGTTCCGACGTAGGTCGAATCGTAGCACCTTAAAATCCGCTAGAGATCATCCAGTCGAGAGTGTGTCAGAAACTGTGTGGATAACTGTGCGGGGAGCTCTGGTCGTCGTCCGGGGACTCGCGAGCCGTCTTTGTCGCGCCTACGGCTCCACGCAAAGGCTTGGGGCATTCCAACTATTCCTCATCGCTTGAGGCGTAGCAACATGCGGGCAGCCAGTAAGGCTGGTGCTACAGGTTGTGTCGTGACAGGGTTCACCATGTAAGACGCATTCCCACTTACACAGTTTTAGGGCCGCTTCACCGGATGAATTGCTCGAAAACACATCTTAGCCCGTACTCCCGGGATGAATTAGAGGAAAGACATCTTAAAGCGGATCGACACCTGGGATAACTGAAGTAGGAATGCGTGGTACGTTCCGCTCTAATCTCGCTCGTCGTTCTTATCGCAGTGTTGGGGCTGTTGCTCTTTGGCTGCGCAGGTACGGTCGCCTATTGGCAAGCCTGGGTGTACTTGGGGATTTTTTTCGGGGCCGCGCTCTTGATCACGCTGTATCTGGCAAAGCGGGAACCTGCGCTGCTCGAACGGCGCGTGCGCGGCGGTCCCACGGCAGAGAAAGAGCCGTCGCAGAAGATCACTCAATCGATTACGTCGCTGGGGTTTATCGCGCTTCTCGCGGTTCCCGCGCTCGATAGGCGTTTCGGGTGGTCGCATCTGCCAATATGGGTTGTCATCGTCGGCGACGCGCTCGTTGCCATGTGCTTCTATGCAATATTCGTCGTGTACAAAGAGAACGCGTTTACCTCGGCAACGATCGAAATCGCGCAGGATCAAAAGGTCGTATCGACAGGACCGTATGCGGTCGTGCGTCATCCAATGTATGCGGGTGCGTCGCTGCTGTTCATCGGTTCACCGCTTGCACTTGGGTCGTATTGGGGCATTCTCGCGTTCGTGGCCGTGTTGCCCGCGCTCATCTGGCGACTCTTGGATGAAGAGCAACTTCTTGCTAGGGATCTCCCGGGCTACACCGAGTATTGCAAAAACGTTCGCTGGCGCTTGATACCGGGAGTGTTTTGACCGGAAACCGAGCAAACACGTGACCCCGGTCCCTCGACCCGGAAGCGCGCTGCAAATTTCGAGGCGTCGACGATCTCTCCGACTTCTTTGGTGAAAATGCCTTAAGGCAACTCTGATTTATT
>PMUK01000143.1 GCA_003166915.1 Candidatus Cybelea palsarum | reverse complement strand
TGTGTTAACAGGCCCTAGTTGCCCAATGCGTTGTCGGGACTCACCGCGACTGGCCACTGCCCGCCGTTCGTCGAGAGCTTGTTGCTCAGCGTCGTGCCGTTCGGATAGGCAACATCTTGAATAATGAACGGCGTTCCAGCGTCGACGCTGACGTACAACGTTTTCTCGTTGCCGCTAAGCGAAAGCTCGAACGGCGAACCGGCAGTTACGTTGATCTCTTTTGACGGCTCCGTCTGGCCCGCCGGAAAATAGTCGATCGCGCTGCCGTAGTTCACGATGAGGTTGCTCGAGCGATCGACTTCGAGGGCGCCCGGATAGCCAGGGAGGCCGAGGTTGACGCCGGTGGTGGATCCCGGAGCAAACTCTTCTACTTCGGCTCCCACGGACGCGTATAGATTATCTTTCGCATCCGTCGCGAGGCTCTCGGGGCTGGACGACACGGGGATTGTGAGCGACGGAGAAGTTTGCCCCTTCGGATAGACCGTAATCGTGTCATTGCCGACGTTGGCGCAGTAGACCGTGCCCGCTGCGTCCACCGTGAGACCCGTGGGCGCATTGACGCCGGTGCTGATAATTAGGAACGGCGAGGTCGTCCCCGGCTTATACGCCGTTATCGTGCCGTTGCCGATGTTGGTGGCGTACACGTTACCTTTTTTGTCGACGAAGAGACGCTCGGGGTTGGAAAGGCCCGTCGTGATTTGGCCCTTCTCCTTTCCATTAACGCCTTTGGACGAGTAGATCGTGATCGTGTTGTTGTTGTAATCACCCCAATAGATCAGATTCTTGCCCTTCTTGGCGTCGGGCGACAGCCAGCCGCGCGTGTTAGCCTGTTGGTGCGTACCCGCGCCATGACCGTTTGCGAGCGCCCGGAAATTACTCGCCGGATCACTCGCTGGATTACCGGTAGGCATCCCGGAGTTCGAGCAACCAGCGGCGAGGGCGCCAAATATCGAAATCGTCGCCACGCGACGAGCAAACGAAGCCGTACGATGCAACATGTTATTCTCCTTAGCAAATGGGTAGCGCGCCGTTCCTCGCTGACTCGCGCCAAACCTTTAGGTACGGTCAACCGCTGCGCGCTCGCCCAGGGGCGCCTGCCCCGCGCCGCCAATCTTGACGGGGCGTTTTACCGTCGCTTGCGACCTCTTAGAAGGGTCTCCATCATGAATCGTTTCCTTTATTGAACTTTCCGGCTAACGTCCGTAGATGATGAGGGACACGGTCCAGAAGAACTTCTATTTCCTCGCTCGTCGTTTCGTAGCAGGTGACAATATCGGCGACGCGATTGCGGCCGTGCGCGCGCTCAACCGCGAAGGGATGTCGGCGACGCTCGACTTTCTGGGTGAAGACGTCCACGTTGCCGACGGGGCACGCCGCACGCGAGAGGCCTACGAAGAGATGCTCGACGCGATAGCGCAAAGCGGCGTCGATTCGAACGTTTCCGTCAAACTGACGGCGATGGGCCTACTCTTCGACGAAAAGTTTGCGTTGGACAACCTCGTTGCAATCCTGGAGCGCGCGGCGCGCAACCGCGATCCGTTCGTGCGTATCGATATGGAGGGCTCTGCGGTCGTCGAAGCCACGCTGCGCGTTTTCCAGCAAGCCTTCGCGGCACACCCGAACGTCGGCCCCGTGCTGCAGTCCTACTTGAAGCGCACGCCCGCCGACGTCGCGAACGCGATCGCGCTGCGCGCTCGCGTGCGGCTGGTCAAGGGCGCATATAACGAGAGCACCGAGATCGCCTACAAGTCGATGCCGAAGATCCGCACGCAATACCTGGAGCAGGCGCGGCGGCTCTTGTTGCATGGAAACTATCCGGGCATCGCGACGCACGATCGCCGGCTCATTGCCGCGGTCAAGGAGTTTGTTGCTTCGGAACGGCTCCCTCGCGAGAGCTTCGAGTTCCAAATGCTCTACGGCTGTCGTCCGAGCGTGCAGCGGGAACTAGTCGCGCAAGGATACCGCTTGCGCATTTACGTTCCGTTCGGAACGCATTGGGCAGGCTATTTCTACCGGCGAGTCTTGGAACGGCGCGAGAACGCGCTGTTTGCAATCTCGTCCATTTTTTCACGTTAGGAGCCTGTAGGGTTATGGCCGTTTTCGGATTCGTCGCCGAGTTTTGTTTGAAGACGAGGCGCGATGAGGGAGCGAAGCCGTAGCTTCGTGACCGAAGAGCAACGAAGTATTCGGACAAAAGACGGCGCGAAGGCGGAAATGCGCCATAGCCCTACAGGCTCCTAGTGCGCGCGGTCGTTCAAAGAGTCAGCCGCGCCTGCGTGCGCGTGGCCGATCGCGACGTGGGGGAAATCGGTGGCGGCCTATTAGTGCTCGTCAGCGTCGGTACTGACGACGACGAACGCGACGTCCGGTCGATGGCCGAAAAGGTAGCCGAGCTGCGGATCTTTCCAGACGCCAGCGGATTGATGAATCGCTCGGTGCAGGACTCCGGCGGGGCGCTCCTGCTGGTTTCCCAGTTCACCCTCCACGGCGATGTGCGGCGGGGGCGGCGCCCTTCATTCATTGCGGCCGCGCCGCCGGCGCGGGCCCGCAGCCTTTACGAGCTGCTGGGGACGGCGCTGGCGTCGCTCGGAATCCACGTGGCCTACGGCGAGTTCGGGGCCCACATGGCCGTCGAGCTGGTCAACGACGGTCCCGTTACGATCCTCATCGACACACAAAGACTCTTCTAACCAAGCAGGAGCTTCCTGCCGGAACCCTGCTCATTCCGCACGCTCTCATCGAGCCCCAACCTTGGCCTCAAACTTTTCTCACCTCTATGACGTTGTATAGTTAGAAAGAGTTTGCCGCCCTTGCTTGGCGGCAGACGGACAGGTGAACAGCAAAATCATGTCAGAGAACAAGGAACAGAAGGTCCGCACCGGCGGAATGTCCGTCCGCGAGGCCGGGCAAAAAGGCGGCGAGACCGTCAAGAACAAATATGGCGCCCAGTTTTACGAGCAGATCGGACGCAAGGGCGGCCTAGCGACGAAGCTCGCACACGGCCACGAATTCTACGAGCAGATCGGTAAGAAGGGTGGCAAGAAGGGCGGCGAAGCCACACGAGACCGGTATGGGCCCAACTTCTACGAACGCATTGGACAAAAGGGTGGCCAAAAAGTCAAGCAGCTCATCGAAGAAGGCAAGCGCGCAGCAAAAGCTCAGAAGCGCGCGAGCTAAGTTATCCCGGCTTGGGATACGCCTAAGCCTGTTCGTCTTTGCAGTCGTCGCGATCGGCGCGGGAAGCGTAGGGGCTTATCCAATGCCCCTTAGGCCCATGCCGAAACCGTCGCCGAGTCCGACGGCTCCCCCGGCAAACGCGTTGCCTTTTGGCTCGACGTTGCTCTTCGTATTGGACGATCCCATTTCGTCGAAGTCATCGAAGCCCGGCGAAAATGTGCGCGCTCACCTCAAGAGCGCGATCGTCGTCAACGGTCGGACCGTCGCGCCGGCGGGCGCGCCCGGTCAAATCCGCATTGTGGCCTCGTCGGGATCGGACATCGAGGACAAGTTCGGCTTCGTGGACATTTTCTTCGAACCGCTCGCGTTGCCCGATGGTCGCGTCTTGCCGTTGCGCGCTCCGGTGGCCCGTCTCGAGCCGCGCGATTCTGCCGGACACGAAAGCACCGTCGAGGCCGAAGACACCGTAGGCAGCATCTTTGTGCCGTATTACACCCTGTGGCAGATCTTCCGTCACGGGAAGAATTTCGTGCTGCGCCCCGGCTCCGAACTTCCGGCGCGAACCGAAGCGACGATCACTTCCCAAGCCAATGGAACGATTGCGATCGTCACGCCGCGCCCGTTGCCGGAGAGTTCCGAGGTTCCAGACGCGACCTTTCCGCTGTCGCCGCTAGCGACGCCGCTCCCAACGGCCGCCCCCGTTCCGAAGGTCAGGTACACACCGTCACCTTCCCCCTCGCCAATCGCGACGTCGACGCCAACGCCTTAAGGAGCACGATGTATTTGGCCGTGCTTCTGGAAAAGAGGCCCGAGAAAGTGAGGTTCCGTTCGTGTTGATTCGCCTAACGTGCGCGCTTGCAGCCATCGCGCTGACCACTATTCCCGGTTTCGCCGCTACGCCGTCACCCGGCCCGTCGCTCTCGCCCGTGCCCCAGGGCACCGAAGTGGCCTTCGTCCAGATGATTCAAAAAGATCTGACGGCTCGCTTCCCGACGCCGGCGGACGCCGTGAAGGCCGGCTACTTCCGGTATACCAACGAGGACGAAGACGGCGCGATCAGCTACGCCAACCTGCAGTGGCAGAGCGGAAATCCCAAGGCACCCAGTCAGCTCTGGTACGACGTGCATGGAAACTTGCTCGGCGCCGATTTCTCGGTGCTGCAGAGCGGCTCGCCGGCGCCGCCCCAGGTCTGGGGCGTCAACTACCGCCGTTGGATCTCGTTTGGCGAGCACATCCACTACATTCTCGCCGGCCCGAACGGTACGGAGACCTACGGGGCGACTAGCGTGAAGAAGTTCGGTGCGGCGGGCGGCAACGTCGATAATCCGCAGCCCGCGACGGTCGTCAAGATGGGGAAAGCCAAGGACGTCGCCGCGGTGACGCGCGTATTCCTCTTCCCTTCCATCTGGGATCTCATCGTCTGGATCAAAGCGAATCCCAGCGGTGCCTTCGCTGACAAGAACCCAGACGTTATTCCCAGCGCCAACGCCGAAAAACCCGACTAAGGAAACTCCGATTGTCGTTGTCATCCTGAGCGCAGTCGAAGGACGACAACGACTGCGCTCGGGATGACATCGGGAGGCGTGGTCGCTTAGTCATCCTTCGACTGCGCTCAGGATGACAAAAACGTCAGTATGCGCGAATGCCGTTTGGCGAGCCCCAGCCACCTGGGCCTGAATAGTATTTTTTGTACCTGCCATCGCCGCAGAGGTAGTTGCCGCAACTGCCACCGCCGCCGCTGGGATGATTGAAGTACTTCTTGTGGTGTTTCTGCGTCGCCGTCCAAAATTTCTTGCCGCCATCCTCACTGGTCGCGTTACCTGCGAGCCCGATAACGCCGGCGGTGAACGGTGAGGCTACGCTGGTGCCGCACACGCCGAACCAGCCGCCGTAAAGATCGCTGTATTCAGAAACGCCAGGCGAGCAGCCGGCCTCCGACGAGACGTCACCGACGGTTCGGTACGAGCAATCCGGGTCGTGCTGCCATGAGGGCTTCGTGACACCGGTTGCGCAACCGCCGCCGGCGTCGGCCCAGAGTGATTCGGAGTACTTTGAGCCGCTTACGGCAAGCTGAGTGCCGCCGACCGCGATGACGCTGGCGAGCACCGCTGGGGCGCCGATTTGGGCATATCCGCTGTCGCCGGTCGCGGCGAGATACGCGATGCCCGGCGTGTCAAAGTAATTCTGGAAGTTCGAGTCGCCGCAGTTGTCGCTGCCGGGGCAGCCCCAGCTGTTGCTGAGGATCGTCGCGCCTAGGGTGACGGCTTCCTTTTCGGCTTGTTCGAAGTCGCTGATCGCGCTCCCGTCCTTGGCTTCCATGAGATACACGGTGCATTTCGGGCATGCGGCCGCGACCATCTCGATGTCGAGGTCCGTCTCCACGCACCAGCCGTAATCCTGACAACTGGGAGGATAGTTAGACTGTTGTCCGTCCTCGTTGTACTTCACGAGGGTGCCTGTTCCGAGCCCGAACTGGCTGCGATACGTCGCGAACGTTGTGGCGGCGTCCGGGTCATCGCCGGCCTCGATGACGGCGACGATCTGTCCCGATCCTTTTCGTAGCGAGCCGGTAAGCTTGTAGGCCGTCTCGAGTTGGCTCGGCGTCCAACCGCAACTTGACGGAGCGCAGCCAGAGAGGGGGGATATCCCGTTCTTATTAGAGATGAGCGCCAGGCAGGTCGGCTTGCCGACGACT
>PMUK01000120.1 GCA_003166915.1 Candidatus Cybelea palsarum | reverse complement strand
AGCTGCAAACATTTCAAGACCGCCGGAGTCTACCGGCCTCAGCATGCTCATTGACATGGAATCCAGCATGCCAGATCTTTTCACTAAGCGTGGAACTCTCGGCTAAAGATGGCCCGCATTCCATGCAGCGAAAGGCATACGCGTGAGGATCATCCTTAGCCGCAAGGGCTTCGACTCGAGCGCAGGTTCTGGCGCATCCGCGAGTCCGATCTTCGAGGATGGAAGCCTGGTCAGCATGCCGATTCCGGACCGCGCCTCTCGGCAATGCTACGCGGATCTCCGCAGCCCGATTGCCGAATACGAAAATCTCGGCGAGATCGTTGATCGTATGCCGACACGAGCCGTTCGCGCAACCGATGGCGTACATCTCGATCCGGACCTGGATGCGAACAGCATCGCGCGATTACCGGGATGGCGACCTCTGTTCGGTCAAACGTCCGCCGCGCAGACGCATCTTGCGAACAACGACGTCGCAATCGGCGACCTCTTCATCATGTTCGGTTGGTTCCGCGAGATCGTGCAAAGAAGCGGACGCCTGGCGTGGAAGACCGGTTCACCCGAGCTGCACGTAATCTTCGGCTGGCTGCAGATCGGCGAAATATGGCACATCGGGACGAATCCGACTGGTGTACCAAGCTGGGCCGAATACCATCCGCACACCATTATCGGCGAATACCCTTCGAACAACACGCTCTACGTCGCGAGCGAGACGCTCAGTCTGCCCGGTGTACCGACCACGGGAGTTCCAGGCGCCGGCGTCTTTCGAGAGCACGATGAGCGGCGGCGCCTTACGGCTCCAAACGCAAGCCGAAGCAAGTGGAGGCTTCCGGCGTGGTTCGACCCACATCGAACCGACAACGCATTGACCTATCATCCACGTATTTCCACGGAGCCTGGGTCGGCGGCGGCCAAAGCGCGAGCGGCGCAATGGCGTGTCTTCGATTCGCATGTCGAACTCGACACCGTCGGGAAGGGACAGGAATTCGTCTTCGATGCGGACGTTTATCCGGAAGCGTTGGGTTGGTTCGCAGCAATGTGCAGGTGCCTATCGGATGCCGGAGTCGGGGTCAGCGCGAAGCATGTCCAAACACACCAAGACCCGTGCCTGCGCCGATCGGGCGCCTGACGACCATTTGACGACCATTCTCGCAGAAAAGCGTGGAAATTTGCGGAAACTTCTGGAAATCCAGAGCGCCGACAAACCTCGCTGGCTATGAGGTTTTTCGCCTTTTGCGGGCCTTTTTTTTGGAAGCGTCTTTTGCCCCGGAATCACTTCGCATGTAAGGGGTCTGGGGTTCGAGTCCCCACATCTCCACCATTGAAATCGTGCGAAAAGTCTGACGCAGTTGGCTTTTCGAACGAAAGTTCCGGAGAAGGACGAGGCCGTCTAACCTCGTCTTTCTTCGTCTATCTCCGGCACAAATGGGGAGAACTATGGGGAGAACTCATGGCATCGGATTGCGGCGCGCTTGTGAAGGTCGAGACCATTGCTTTGAAACAATCAACTTGCTTTCAACTTGCGGCGGTTCTCGCAAACTCCCCAACGGGAATCGAACCCGTGATCCGGGGTCCCGGCCGCTCCCGTCGAATACGAGATAGTCCTTTCCTGTACGGGTTTTCACGTTTTCGAGTCCTGTTTAATCCCTTCGAATCCCGACGAGTTTCGCGGAATCCGTCAGACGGCTGTTAGAGAAGCAGGCGCTTCGTTCTTCGCTGGACTCAGCTTGCTAGACGGAAGCACTTTGGCTCGGTCTACGGCGACCCGTCCGGACTCGTGGCAACGCCGTAAATAGCCACGAGAGATTTGGTGATCTGCTGCAGAATCGTTCCGCTCGGGTACGAAACTTCGTACACTACTGCCGGATTTTGGTTCTGTGTCACGTAAAGGTGCCCGTCGTCGTGGTTTAGCGCGATATCGAGGGCGAGCGCAAAACCGCCGATCGTTTGCGACGGAGTTTTGGCACCCGGAGGAAACACATCGACGTGTGGTTCAGGATTGCTCTGATCAGCGACAAGCAGATCGTCCCGCGAGTCGACTGTTGCGCCGCCAACTAGTGTAATCGCAAGACCTAGGTCGTGACCCCGCGTAGACCCCGGCTTGAACTTCAACACCGTCCCGGCGCTGTTCGTCTTTTGATACGCGACGTACAGATGGTCGCTGTGATCGAGCGCCAAACCTTCCGGATAGCCTGTCAAGGAGATCGTCGTCGTTGGTGTCGTGCTACCGTGAGCATACTCGAAGACGTGGCCGTCAAAGCCTTCGTTGAAGTCGGCAACGTACACTTTCCCATCGTTTCCGACGACGACATCGATAGGAGCGCTGCCAGCCTGGGTGAGCGTCTTGCTCGGGGAGAGGCTACCCTTTGGATAGACCGTCACCGTCCCTGCGCCGAAATTGCAGACGTACAGCGTCCCATGCCTATTGACGAAGAGCCCGGTTGGAGCAGCAATCCCTTGCGTTATCGCGCCGATCGGGGCTGGATTCTTTCCTTTCTGAGGAAAGACGTATACGGATTGAGAAGGCTGATCCGCGACAAACAGGAGCTGCTTACCCGTTCTTGCTTGATGGGACAGCCACCCGAGATTGGTCTTTGAAGGGCTTACGCCACGCGGCATCGGGTTTGCTTGCGAGGTAGTGCGATCCGCCGGGAGTCGTGCAGTTGAAACGTATCCCGGCGTTGGCCCGTTGCTGCTACAACCGGTGAGTATGGCGCCGCCCGCTAGGAAGCCTAATACGTAACTCCAGCTCGAGATCTTCATGAATCGATCGCTCCTCAACTTTCACGAACGTGCCGTAAGCTTCAGTAGTAGCCTCGCTTACGCAAAGTGTCGGCTTAGTTATTAATTTGGCATGGCGGCTTGTCTTGCCTGCGGTCTCCCGACAGCACAAAGTATGGCTCAAGGGGCAAAGGGTGAGCGTCATTGGCGAACTTCATGTGGTTTTGTCAGTCAAGGTAGGCCAGATACCAGTCAGGTGAAACGTCGGCCGATGTCTTCACCACGGGGACGTCGATCGCTACGATCGGCCATGAGGAGCCTAAGGCGTTCGCGCAGCGCCGGCACCGCGTCTTAATCGGCTTGCCTTCAAGGCCGACCCGCCGCTACCGAGGCGATGCATCACTTTTCAGGCGCCTCGATAAACCGCATCGACGTATGATCGCAATTAGTGAGCGAAATTGGCGCAGGTGAGGATCGCATTGCCGCGGGGTGATTTGCGGCCTCTACGACGCCCGAACCCGCGTGGTCACATCGGCTAGGGAGGCGCGTTGGTTGCGACTTCAAGAAAGGTCGCCAAGCGTCGCGCCCGCCTCCCCTTGCTGTTAGTAGGCGGCGACACCGTTTGGCGTGCCCCAACCGCCGGGGCCCGAGTAGGTCTTGAACCTACCTTTGCCGGCGCCAGCTTCACAGAGATAGTTCTTCTTCACGCCGCAGGCACCGTCGCTCCCGGTTTTGATATCATGAAGTTCCGTCTTGTGTTTCTTTTTACTCAATTTCCAGAAGTTCTCGCCACCATTCTCGTTGGTGGCATTGCCGGCAAGCGCGATGACGCCAGCCGTAAACGGCGAGGCTGCGCTGGTTCCGCATGCGCTGATCCACTCGCCGCTGCCGTAACTGGTCAAATAGATGGCGACGCCTGGGTTGCAGCCAGACTCTGCCGACACGTCGGCGTCGGTGCGGTAGCTGCAGCCCGGATCCGTTTGCCACGACGGTTTAGCGATTCCCGTGCCTCCGAGCACGGCAGGGCTTGCGCAGCCGGCGCCTGCGTCGGGCCAGATGCGTTCACTATAAGTGGAGCCGCTCTGTGTGAGCTGCGTGCCGCCGACCGCGATGACGCTCGCTAGCACAGACGGTCCACCGATCTCGTTATAGTGACTGTCGCCAGATGACGCGAGATACGCGGTGCCTGGCGCGTCGAAGTAGGTCGGGAAGTTCGCATCACCGCAATCCCAGCTTCCGTAGCAGATCCAGCTATTACTGACGATCGTTGCGCCGACCGAGACGGCCGTGGTTTCGGCGGTCTCGAAGTCGGCGATCGGGCTTGAGTCCTTGGCCTCAATGAGGTCAATGGTGCACTTCGGACAGGCCGCCGAAATCATTTCGATGTCGAGGCCCGTCTCGAGGCACCAACCGTAATTGGCACAGGTCGGGGGATAGTTGTACTGTTGCCCGAACTCGTTATATTTGTTGAGGTTGGCCGTGCCCAGGCTAAACTCGCTGCGATACGTTGCGAGATCGCTTGACGCGGTAGCATCGTCACCCGCCTCGACGACCGCGACCGTCTGCCCCGAACCGTTTCCAAGCGAACTCGTGAGACCGTACGCCGTCTCGAGATCGCTCGGCGTGAAGCCGCAGCTCCCGCTAGAGGGCGAGCAAAGTGGGCTGACTAGGCTCGACTGGAGGGCTAAGCAGGTCGGCTTGCCGACGACTTGCGGACACAGGGTGTGCGCGAGATGCTTCGCTTTCCACTCCGGCACGTTCGTCTGCGACGACGAGGCACTTTGGCTTGCGCCTACCGCAGACGGCATGTTCGAGATGCCGACTGCATTACAAGCGGCGATTGCAAGCGCCGCAACTACCGGCGCTACAAGTTTCAAGGATCCGTTCACAAAGCTCCTTTTCCGTGCGAGTTTGCACCTTACAAACGAGCCCGCATAGCGGGCTCGTTTAGTTCCATCACCGGCAACGGCGCCGTGAAACTACTTGGCCCTGCTCACCGTCGCGCCAACAGGTTCACCGAGATCCACTATGGTCTTAGTCGGCGAACCGCCAGACGGATAGTTGTAAAACCCGACGTCCGCTAAACCGGCGTCCGGACCGATGACCCGCTTGCCCTGTATCCAAAACTGACCGACGTCTTTTGAGCCGGTAAGCGGAGTCGAGCCGACCTTCGTTCCACTGCTTCCGCTTATGGCAAACTGATAGATGACGGCCGCGCTCTGATCTCCGATTGCCAAATGCTTACCGTCCCACTGAACGCCACCGGGGAATCCAATGCTTTGGTTCAGGGTGAGGTTAGAGAAGGAGCCGCCACCGCTGGGAAGCTCGGCGTATTCGAGACCGCTGCCCTTAGTGGTGCCGTCAATGTAGAGGTTACCGTGATTGTCGTACCCGCAGAACTCGTAGTAGTAGAAATTCGGATCTGTGTAACTGGTAGGCGTCCCGCTTGCATCTGGGTAGATCGCAACGTCGCCGGTGGTGAAGCTCGTAGATAAGCGGTTCGTGACTGCGAGATTTCCGGTGGTCGGGTCCACCGAACACCCTAGGGGATAGTAACCCGCGTCGCTAAGCGTGTTAATTGGACTCGTGCCGCCATGCGCGTACTCTAGGATCTGCGACGTTCCGAAGTTCGCGATGAAGACGTTGCCCGCTTTGTCGACGCACTGGCCCGACGGCTCGTTAAAGCCCGTCAGCTGACCCTTTAACTTACCCTTGGGATACGAGTACACGTAAACGTCGTTGCTGCCATAGGGGAAGGAATCCGATACGTAGAGGAGATCGTGTTTTTTCGCATCGGGAGCCATCCACGACCGGCTATGATCCAGGCGTGCCATCCACGACCGGCTGTCATCCGGGCGCGTCATCGTCGCCACCCCACCGAGGGCGGCCGAATTGTTAAGCGGCGCTCCAACCTGCGGCCCGGAACCGTTTCCGCAGCCTGCAAGAAGTGCGACCGCTGCGAGAGCTCCGAAAGGATACCGGCCTAATCTCAAGATCTCCATGTGCGACTCCTCATTAGCAGCAATCAGGTGCTTTACCGTTCTCGGCCTCTATTATCGTTCAAGGCGACCTCCAATGTGCGGGTTTGCGGCGTCACAAAGTCTACGTTTGGCGTCACAAAGTATCCCGGGTTCCGCCTGCCTACAGAGGTGGCGCAAGAGGCCGTTGTGCCACTCGCGAACGTTTTGGGGCACGACGAAGCCAGTGGAGGGAGCAACCGATGCCCCGGGCCAACCCCGAGAGTACCTTCGAAGTGGCGGCACGGCACCTGTTCCGCCACATCACCGATATGAAATCGCTTCGCTACAATCCCCTAGTCCGCGCCATGCGCGTGGGTGCCGAGAACGGAGGAGCAGACCCTGCGGTCTTGCTGGCGGTCCATGGGCGAATTCTGAAGGCGGCCCGCGCCCTTTGCAAAGATTACGCGGCAGCGGGCTCAAAAATACGCGCTGATCGGCAATACGCAATCGTGGTTGGTCTTTGCGACGGTGAAGCCGCCGCAGACACCGCTGCTCGTCTAGGCCTCTCCCGACGTCAGTATTACCGGGAACGACGCACCATCTGCCTGCGGGTATCCCGCGCGCTGGTTCAGCCATCACCTGGGCGGGCGACACGCTTCGAGATGAGCGATCCGCTGCGACTAATGCTGGCGCGCGCAGAAGCGTTGCTTGATCAAGGGTTCGCCCGCCGCGCGGTGGGTCTGCTTGACGAAGCTCGCGCCAGCCTCCCAGAGGGGGTCGCCAGATCTGCCGTGCAGTTGCGCCTTGCCGATGCGCTGCTTTCGCTCGGGCTTGCGGCTCGCGCGGAGCGTCTGTTGACCGAATCGAGCGTAGACGCCGATACGCGCACAGGCGGCGATCCCACAAGCCGATGGCTATACGATCATCAACGCCTGGTCGGCGCCCGCCTCGCGATCGAGACTGGCCGCAATGCCGACGCCGGCCGCGCACTCGAGTCGCTCGCCCGACGTCGGTTTGCGGAGCAGGAGCCTGACGAGGAAACTCTCGACACACTTGTCGAGTGCGGAAACTGGTACTGTCAGAGCGGAAAGTTCAGTCACGCAAGGAATATGCTCGACCGCGCGCGCGATGTAAGCGAACGGCTTCCCCGCGTTGCAGCGCACCGGCAAATAGCAGTTACCCTCCTTGCGGCGCATTGTGCGGAGGATTCGATCGATGAGTTTGGTCTCGAGCATCACTGGCTCAGTGAGGCGCTGGCCCTAAGCATCTCTAACGGATCGGCGTGCGGAATGCTCGACGCTATGAATGGCCTCATGGGTTATTACGTGTCGACCGGGCGCGACGACGATGTGTATGCCCTCGCCGAAGAGAGCCTTTGTATCGCCCAGGGCGCCGAAGGGACTCGGATCCTGGCAGATGTAGGGATCGAGATCACAACCATGATGCTCAGGACGCGCTACTGGCGCACCGTAGACCCGTTGCTCTTCGAGGTCGAGAAGCTCGCGCAGCCGGGCACTCTCAGGTGGGCAGTACTCAAACACTTGCAGGGCAATTTCCTGATGCGCGCCGGCCGATACGATGACGGTCGGGCTGCGCTTGCGGAAGCCTACGATGCAGCAAGGAGCGTGAGGAACCGTAGGCTCGAGAGCATCGTCCTGCGAGACCTCGCAATCGTACTGCATCACGTCGGCTCGGTTACCGAGGGCATCGAGTTCATGAGGCATGCAGTCGAGCTTGCCGAGGGCTATGCAGGCGTGTGGTCCCTATGGAACACATACGAAGCGGCGGCGCGTTTGTTAACGGACCGTCGAATCGCAAGACTTGCTCGACAAGCACGGGCTGCCATATCGGCGCGAGCGCATGCAACACCTGGCGTAGAAGACCACGCATTGGAGCGTGAGCGTTCGGTACGGGCGCGCCGCCCTCGTCATTCTACGGGCGCCCGGCCGCGACTGACGATCGGAAAGGCCCGATCCATTACTCGTGAGACAGTCGTCTAACGGCCGGTTACGTTGCCGTTTACGATCCATCGCCGCTGGCTAGGGCCGGGTCCGATCGAAGTCATCGAGCGCAACACCGACTGCGCGTGCGACCTGCGCGATTGCTTCTGATTTCGCCACAGGAATCTCGGCGTCACCTGCAAGCGACATCAAGGCGACCGTGGTTTCCCGGGGCCGTAGGCTTGGATGCTTCGGCGAAAATCCGTTAGACGAAGTCGCGTGAGAAGCGCTTATAAGATACGAGTTTTTATAGCGCCAACGGGAATCGAACCCGTAATTCGGGGTCCCGGCCGCTCCCGTTGAATACCAGATAGTCCTTTCCTGTACGGGTTTTCACGTTTTTGAGTCCCGGTTAGTCCCGACAAATCCCGACGAGTTTTGCGGAATCCGTTAGATCGCCGTTAGAGGAGCAAGCGCCCTCTTATGAGCTTTGGACTCGTTCTTTATGACCCTCATTTAAGAAAATAAGAAAAGCTAAGCGCGATATGCCTTAGCACGTCACCATAGCCGTTATAGGCGTCGCCTTCGTCGTCATTTTCTTGCGCTTTCCGCCCCGTAATTAGCAGTCTCGCCTCGTCCCTACCATCAAACGAGGCTGGCGCGCAACTTATCATGCACCAACCCTGGCTACGGGATCAACGACTTACGCGACCTGATCTTGTGGCACATACGCACCCACAGCGTACGCGTGTGCTCGAGCACAGTGCAAGGCAGCACGCGATTGCAGAGGCGCTCGGCATGCCGATGGAGACGCCTGCGTGGTTCGAGCTGCTACCGGCGACCTCGCAGTTGACGCTGACGACCTTAAACGTCATGGAGCATTACGAGAAAACGAGTAATCCCTTCGACTTCCTCGCGGTCGCGCAGCTGACGTATCCCAAGCTTCGTACGTTGCTGCAACGCCCGGCGGCCGTCATGCCAACTGTATAAGGATCGCGCGAGGTGGGCCGAGCAGCCGTGGCGCTGCCCCACCTGCGGCGCGCCGATCGATCCGTACCTCGCCGATACCGAGCAGTCGATCTTGAAGAGCTATCGTCGCGTGGTAGCGGGTCTCGCCCATTCAGTTGAACTGAAACGCCTCTGCGCCGACGGCACTGAGCCGATGCCGGGCAAGATGCGCGGCCTCACAATTCCACGACCCGTTCACGTCACGTCGATCGAGCACATGGGCAAGGAAGTGATCGTCGATCCAACCGACACGCCCGAAGAACTCACAGCGGAGCAGCTCAGCGCAACCGATCCTGTCATCTATCACCCTCGGTGGCCACCCAAGAT
>PMUK01000064.1 GCA_003166915.1 Candidatus Cybelea palsarum | reverse complement strand
CCTACCGACGACGGAATAGAGCCGCCTACCGACGACGGGATAGAGCCGCCCACCGAGGACGGGCGCAAGTGGCGCACCGACGCCGGGATAGAGCCGCCGACCGACGACGGGATCGATCCGCCTACCGATTCGTGGGATATACGCAAGACGTGGGCAGTCTGACTTGCGCTAGGTAAAAGGGAGCTGCCGGGCAGATTTCCAGAGGCACAGCCGCCTAGGACCAGTGCCGGCACTACTAAAGTGGTCGCGAGTAAGATCGCACGCATCGTTTTATGATTTCCCTTCGGCGCCGGAAGGCGCTAGGAGGCTTAGAGAGTAGTACGAACATACTAGTACTAAATCGGCTCAGAAGCTAGGTCTGGTAAACCATGCACTTTCGCAACCAGGCCAAGCGGGAGTCAAAGGCCGTTTTAGGCACGGACGAGGAGGCGCAAGCTCTCTAAGCCCCTCGAATAGTCGCTTTTTTGCCCATACCGGCCGCGCGATCGGCTTGATCCTTGCTTTTTCAAAAGGGGTCTGGCTACGTCTTTTACACGCCTACGGACGCAGCTTCGGTTTGCAGCCGCGATCGGTACGTCGCCCGCATCGACGAAGTGGGGCTCGACCTAGCGGAACGAACGGCTTCTTAGCGACGTTGGATAAGAGCGGAACTTAAACCGTTTCGCCTGGGTTCGGGCGAGCGCGGAAATGGGAAATGATGGCCGGTAGCTAAATTCGGAACTTTGCGATGGCTCGCAAATAGGAGACGACTCACTTGCAAAAAGCCCAGCTTGGTGTTCATTGCCTAGGTTCGGTTCTTTTAACAGCGCTGCTACTTGCCGCGTGCGCGAATGGCTCGCCCGTCTCCGGGGCGCCCCCCCAGCGCATCTCGCCAATGTCCTCCAGCAGTCCCACCGCGAGTCCGAGTCCCAACCCCATTACGCACATCATCGTTATCATTCAAGAGAATCGCTCTTTCAACGATCTCTTTGCCACGTTCCCGAACGCCTACGGAACGACCCACGGCTTCATGGAAACGTCGCACGGCCCCCAAGCCATAACCCTCCAAGAGGTCAACCTTTCCTCGACCTGCGACCCTACCCACTCCTCCCACAGTTGGGCCAAGGCGTTCGATGGCGGAAAGATGGACGGGTTCAATTTGGAAGGCGCCAGCGGTTACTGCAAAAACAAAGCCACCGATCCTTACCAGTACGTTAACCCGCAGCAGATCGCGCCGTACTGGGACATGGCGATGCAATACGTTCTTGGCGACCAGATGTTCCAAACCCAACAGAGCGGCAGCTTTACCGCACACCAGGATCTGATTGCCGGCTCCACGATCCTCAACAAGGCGAAGACCAGGAGTCTCATCGACCTCCCGACGCACGAGCCCTGGGGATGCGACGCCCCGCCGGGAACGCGCACGTCGATCTTGCGTTACATCGGCTCGGGATTTTCGTACGGCAGAAACACGGGACCATTTCCTTGCCTGACGTACGAGACAATGCGGGATCTGCTCGATGCCGCAAACGTCTCATGGAAGTATTACTCCCCGCCGGTTCAGGGCGGAACGGGAGACGAGTGGAACGCCTTTGACGCGATCAAGGCGGTTCGCTACGGGCCCGAATGGGGAGTAAATGTTACCGACTCGGACACCCAGATATTCACCGACATTTCCAGCGGCGCACTCCCCGCGGTTTCGTGGGTTATTCCCGACGGCATGGACTCGGATCATCCCGGGAAGCAGGGAGACGAGGGACCATCGTGGGTCGCCAGCGTCGTCAATGCCGTCGGAGAGAGTTCGTATTGGTCCTCAAGCGCGATTATCGTGGTATGGGATGACTGGGGAGGCTTTTACGACAGCGTGCCTCCGCCGTTCCAAGACAAGTGGGGCGGCTTGGGCTTCCGCGTTCCCATGATCGTCCTATCGCCCTACGCACTGGGCGGCGGGACCGTGAACTACGTCTCGCACACACAGTACGAGTTCGGCAGCATTCTTAAGTTTATCGAGGGCACGTTCGGGTTGGGGAGCTTGGGCACGACGGACGCGCGAGCCAACAGCATCGTCGACTGCTTCGATTTCACGCAGCCGCCTCGATTGTTCACTACCATTCCGTCAGCATATAATCGCTCATACTTCATCCATAGGGGGCCCACGAACGTGCCGGTTGACACCGAATAATGCAGGATCTGAAATCCTTCGTGCTCCGCATCGGTCTTGGAGCGTCTGCTTTGCTCGTCGCGGGGTGTGGCGCGCAACAGCTAACGCAGGCGTTCGCTCCTCCTGCGGCATCGATAACGTCCGATGCAAAGGGCGGCGCTTACGTATATACATGCCAGAGCGGATCGAGCCACGTCGACTGCCTCGTCTACCAAGGCAGCAAGCCGGTCCGGACCCTTACGAAGGGTTTAAAAAAACCTCTCGGCGTCGCGGCCGGCAAGGACGGACTCTTCTACATCGCCGACCAGTCGGCTAAAGACATCTTTGTTTACTCGGCCGGTGGTGCGAAACTCGTTGCTACGTTGAGCGACGGCAGCAACGCGCCCGTCGACGTCGCGGTCTACAACGACGAAGTCGCAGCATCCAATAAGAATACCTTGACGTTCTTCGCAAAGGGCGCCTCGAAGCCCACGCTGACGCTCAAGGATAAGACCGCGGTCCAAGGGAGCGGAGCGGCATTCGATAGCGCGGGAAACTGCTATTGGAGCTTCAGCACGAGGTCAGGCGCGAGCGTTGACGAGTTCAAGGGCTGCAAAGGTAAACCCATTAATCTGAAGATCGCTCCCGGAACGCCCTACGGCACGGCTTTCGACGGGAATGAAAACTTGTATTACACGAGCTACAATGGCTCAGGAAAAGGCATCTATGCGTGCTTCGGCGTAAAATCGTGCGCTCTCGCCTTCACCACACTTACGTTTATCGATCCGCAATACCTGAACTTCTCGTCGAATTTCGCAGACGTGTGGATCGACGATACGGGCGATTATCAGTGCTACTGCACGGGGCTTTACGAAATCGACGTCAAGACCGGAAAGGAAGTCGGAAAGATCCTAAGCGGCCTGTCGTTCTTCAATCCGCCTAGTGGCGTCGCGGCCGGCCCCGGCCCTTTGTAGATAGCACTCCGCTTCTGGTTATCCGGGGTCCGGGTCGCGATGGTCGGGCGGCTGATGCATGAAGTAGTCAATGCCGTATTGCGAGGGAACCATCTGGAACGTCCTCGGCGGCTTATTGAAATCGAAGGCGTCGTCGGGAGCCGCTGCGCGCTTATCGCTGGCGGCCAGCGCCGGTAGCCCAAAAGTCTCCTCGACGAACTTCAAGATGCCCCCGTGCTCGTAATGCGTGTGTGAGACGTAGCCCTTCTTCGCATACGCCGAGACGATCAGCATCGGAATGCGCATCCCGAGGCCGTCGTAATCCAGCTTCTTGGGAGCAGCAGGATCGTACCAGCCGCCGTAGTCGTCCCAGAAGATGAAGATCGCGGTGTTATCCCAATATCGCGAGCCTCCAATCGCATTGACGAGTGACGCCACCCACGATGGACCGGTCTTCCCGCCGCAGCCGGCATGATCGGAGTTTTCGCACGTCGGCGTGACCCAGCTCAGGGACCGGAGCTTGCCGTTCGTAACGTCGCGAAAGAAGTCGGTCTGGGGCGAGATAACGTCTTTCTTCCAGTCGGGACCCCTGTAGATCTGGCTGATGTTCTGGTAGGCACTCCAGATGCCGCCGTCCCCATAGATCGTCGACGCATAGTAAGCCCACGAAAGGCCGATCTTATCCATCTCGTCGCCCAGCGTTCGGTTCTTCCAGCACATTGAGATGGCGCTGCCGTACTGGCGCTCCGCGGTTAGCGTCGAGATGAAGTTGCTGTAATCTCCTTCGCAGCCCCACCACGACGAAGGATAATTAACCGCGGAGCTCGCTTGACCCGCGATGATGTACTGGTGCGAGATAAAGCTGCTGGCATCAACGTTCGAGGCGTACATCTGGTCGGCCAGAACGTACTGCTTACCCATGTAAAAGTACGGCTTCGTTTCGGCGTGCGGCACGTAGCTATACGGAGGATTGGCGTTGGGGCACGGCGGCTGGCTGCCGTGACCGCAGCCCGAGTACTGTTTGTCGAAACCGTTCATCCGGCAATCGGTCCCCGGATAGCTTCCGGTGCCGTTACAGGACACGAGGTAATCGGAATAGTCGTGTACGATATCCCAGGTCGTCTCTAGGCCGATCGGCTGGAGCGCGATCTTGTCACCCTTGGTGTCGTAGCCGTACTTGACGGTCTTGGCACCCGGAAATCCATAGAACAGGTTGTTGAAGCTGCGGTTCTCCTGAACGATGATGACAATATGCCGAATCTTGCCGCTCGAGCTGTGGCGCTGCGCATCTTCCAGAGTTCGGACGGCCGGAGGAACGGACGAGAACTGGGCGCCGTTGCAGGCGCAGAAAAATAGCGCGACCGCTGCGCCCGGTAAGAGCGCGGTGGTCCATCGGGCGCTACGCATCATCGTTTTCCTTAGTCGTTATCCGGGGTCCGGGTTGCGATGGTCGGGGGCCTGATGCATGAAGTAGTTAATGCCGTGTTCGGAGGGAACGGTTTCGAACTTTCTCGGAGGCTTATTGAAGTCGAAGGCGTCATCGGGTGCCGTCGCGCGTTTATCGCTGGCCGCCATCGCCGGCAGTCCGAAAGTCTCCTCGACGAACTTCAAGATGCTGCCGTGCTCGTAGTGTGTATGCGAGACGTGACCGTTCTTGGCATACGCCGAGACGACCAGCATCGGAATTCGCATTCCGAGGCCGTCGTAGTCCAGCTCGGCCGGAGGCTCGGGGTCGTACCAGCCGCCGTAGTCGTCCCAGAAGATGAAGATCGCGGTGTTGTTCCAATACTGCGACTCTCCAATCGCGTTGACGAGCGAGGCAACCCACGCGGGGCCGGTCTTCGCGCCGCAGCCCGCATGATCGGAGTTTGCGCAGGTCGGCGTGACCCAGCTCAGGGACCGGAGCTTGCCGTTTGAAACGTCGCTAAAGAAATTGGTCTGCGGGCTGATGACATCGTTGCTCCAGTCGGGACCGTGGTAGATCGGCGCGATGTTCTGGTAGGCGCTCCAGATGCCGCCATCTCCGTTGACCGACGATGCATAGTAGGCCCACGAGAGGCCCGCGGTATCCATTTCGGCGCCCAGCGTATTATTGTTAAAGCACATCTGAATGTTGCTGCCGTACTGACGTTCCGAGTTAAGCGTTCCGATGTAATCGCCAGAGTATTCGCATCCCCACGCACCTGAAGGGTAGTTGACCGCGGAGCTGGCTTGACCCGCGATGATGTACTGATGCGAGATGAAGCTGCTGGCATCGACGTTCGACGCGTACATCTGATCGGCGAGAACGTAGTGCTTGCCCATGAAAAAGTACGGCTTGGTTTCGCTGTGCGGCACGTAGCTGTACGGAGGGTTGGCGTTGGGGCACGAGCTACCGCAACCCCAGTACTCGCCGTCAAAACCGTTCATTTGGCAGTCGGTGCCGGGATAGCTGCCCGTGCCGTTGCAGGACTGGAGAAAGTCGTAATAGTCGTGCACGATATCCCAAGTCGTTTCCAGCCCGATCGGTTGAAGGGTGATCTTCTCCCCGTTTGTATTGTATCCGTATTTGACGGTCTTGGCACCCGGAAACCCGTAGAAGAGATTGTTGAAGCTGCGGTTCTCCTGAACGATAATGACGATATGCTGAATTTTGCTGCTCGAGGCGTGGCGATGGATAGCCGCGAGGCTATCGGCGGTCGGCGTAACAGACGAAACCCCTCCGGCGCTGCAGGCCGAGAGGAAGAGCGCGACGGCAAAAATCGTCACTCGCGCACGCTTGGTTGAAATGTGATGCATGGATTCTCTCCTTATCCGGGGTCCGGGTTGCGATAATCGGGCGGCCGATGCGTGAAGTAGTCAATGCCGTATTGCGAGGGAACCGTCTCGAACGTTCTCGGCGGTGCATTGAAGTCGAAGGCGTCATCGGGGGCAGTCGCGCGCTTATCGCTCGCCGCTAGCGCGGGCAGCCCGAAAGTCTTCTCGACAAACTTCAAGATGCTGCCGTGCTCATAGTGTGTATGCGAGACGTGACCCTTCTTCGCGTACGCCGAGACGATCAGCATCGGGATGCGCAGCCCGAGCCCATCGTAGTCCAGCTTCTTCGGTGCGGCAGGATCGTACCAGCCGCCGTAGTCGTCCCAGAAGATGAAGATCGCGGTGTTATCCCAATACTTCGACTTTCCAATCGCGTTGACGAGCGAGGCAACCCAGGCGGGGCCGGTCTTGGCGCCGCAGCCGGCATGATCGGAGTTTGCGCAGGTCGGCGTGATCCAACTCAAACTGCGAAGGTTGCCGTTCGAAACGTCGCTGAAGAAATTGGTCTGCGGGCTGATGACGTCTTTGCTCCAGTCGGGACCGTTGTAGATCGGCGCGATGTTCTGGTAGGCACTCCAAATGCCGCCGTCGCCGTAGACCGACGACGCATAGTAGGCCCAGGGGAGGCCTGCAGTATCCATTTCGGCGCCCAGGGTATTATTGTTAAAGCACATCGGAATGTTGCTGCCGTACTGACGCTCTTGCGTAATCGTGGAGATGGTCTCGCTCGGGCCGCCTTCGCATCCCCAGTCACCGTTAGGGTAGTTGACCGCGGAGCTGGCTTGACCCGCGATGATGTACTGATGCGAGATAAAGCTGCTGGCATCGAGGTTTGAGGCGTACATCTGGTCGGCCAGAACGTAGTGCTTGCCCATGTAGAAGTATGGCTTCGTTTCACTGTGCGGCACGTAGCTATACGGTGCGTTCGGGCACGAAGCGCACCCCCAGCCCTCGTTGTCGAAACCGTTCATTTGGCAGTCGGTGCCCGGATAGCTGCCCGTGCCGTTGCAAGCTGCTAAAAACCCGCCCAACTGGTGTTCGATATCCCAGGTCGTCTCGAGGCCGATCGGCTGAAGGCTGATCTTCTCCCCGCTTGTATTGTATCCGTACTTGACGGTCTTGGCACCCGGAAATCCGTAGAACAGATCGTTGAAGCTGCGGTTCTCCTGCACGATAATGACGATATGCTGAATTTTGCCGCTCGAGGCGTGGCGATGAACGCCGCCACCAAAGCTCTGTGCAGCTTGCGGCACCGGCGAAACCCCGCCGTTGCCGTTGCAAGCGGAAAATAATAGCGCGAAGACGGCGACCGATAATATCCGAATCGCCATTAGTGCACATCGCATCCGCTTCTCCTTGATGTAAGCCCGAGATTAAAGGACGATTACGACGCGTTGCGACAAAATTCCCAGGCTTTATTTGATGTCATTAATGACGTGCGTCAACTTTTTGGAGCGGAAAAATCCTAAAGGCCATCGCCAAGCCCGCGTATTGGACGAACCGCAAAAACTGCAGAATCGCAGCAACTCGGTCAGCGCTGTGGAGTCGGCATGGGTAACGTCCGAAAGATCCAGGAACACGGCTCGCGCGTTCTCCAACGACAACCACAGCCATAAGAGCCAACGTGAGAACGAGAGGCCCACGAATGCGGCGCGGCATCATCGGCGTCTTTCTTTCGGTCCCAAAAGAGCCTTTGTCAATGGCCGAGATGCCAGCCGTGTTTCTCGCAGCGGTATGGCTTCAATCCGGTGCTCGTGCGCGGAATCGCTCGTTCGGCCTCCTTCCTCGTTTCAAAGGTGGCTTTGGGCGCACCGTTGCGCTTATAGCAAGAGCGCGGTCCGCCGCTCTTGCGTGCGGCCGTCACTCCTCGCCATCAAAATAGTCGAGCGATTCGCCGCGCATCATTCGGCGCTGCGGGAGCGGATGGCTCCACTTGCCGCTATCGGGATAGAAGCAAGCCTCGCCGATCGGATTATCGGCGACGACGTACATGACGAGGATCTCCGAGCCGTCGTTGACAAACTGATGCGGCTCGCCCGGAAGAAAGAGGCAGGCGTCGCCCGCAACGACCGGCGTTACTCCGTCCCGGTGCCGGACGCTGCCACTGCCGGAGATCACGTGATAGAACTCCCATTGGGCGCTGTGCGAATGATACGGATAGGGTGCTTTGCCCGGCGGGATGTGCAGAATTTCGACGTCGAAGGGATGGCGCTCGACGAGATCGGTCGAGTCGCGTTTGCGGCCCAGTCCTTCCGATAGTTGAACGCCTTCGCCGGCAAACGTTCCTTTCGGCGACGACCACTTCAGCGGCTCGAGTTCGTTGGTGTTGACTTTACGCATTGCTACCTTCTATTGAAAGCTATGAACGGAGAGGGGATTTGTGATGCCGCCGTCGTCGAAGCTCCAGACCTTTTCTGCCAGAACGTCAATGCAGCCGCTTTCCTTCTGCAGCCTGCCTTCGACGATGAGCGTTGACGAGGTGCGAATCGGACGGCGAAACGTATCGTAGACTTTCGGGCGCACGATGACGTTGACGACGCCGGTCTCGTCTTCGAGCGTGAGAAAAACGAAGCCTTTGGCGGTGCCGGGCCGCTGGCGCGTGATGACGAGGCCGCCGACGCGGCAGCGTGCGTTAGCAGCCAGTGCCGGCAGTTGCGCGGCCGCGACGACCGACTGCGCCGCCAGCATCGCGCGAAAATGTTCCATCACCTGACCGGCGGGCGTGACGCCGGTCGACCAGAGATCGAAGGCGGCGAGCCTGCGGTGCGCCAGCGGTTTGAATCGTACCGACGGTTCGTCGACGTCCATCAGCGCGCCGAGTTCGCCGCGGCCTTCGCGTTCGTCCAGGCCGCGCAAGGCCCACATCGCTTCGCGGCGCGATTCGTGCCACGGAAAGAACGCGCCGGCGATCGCCAGATTCTCCAACGCTGGCGCTTCAAGCCGTGTGCGCTGGGCGAAGTCGAGCATGCCGGCGAACGGCCCTCGAGCGATGGCGTTCTCAAGCCGTTGTCGTTGTGCTTCACCCAACCCGCGCACGAGATGAAACCCCAAACGCAGTGCGCCGTCGCTCTGCACGTGCGACCAATACTCGCTAGCATTAATTTCGATGGGCCGGATGACCACGCCATGGCGCCGCGCGTCGTTGACCAAAACTTCGGTCGAGTAAAAACCCATCGGCTGTACGTTGAGAATGGCCGCGGCAAAAATTGCGGGCACGTGGCATTTGAGGAAGGCCGACGCATAGGCTAAGAGCGCAAAGCTGGCGGCATGCGACTCCGGAAATCCGTAATCGGAAAATCCTTCCAGCATATGGAAGAGCTGCTCGGCAGCGGTACGATCGATGCCGTTGCGAATCATGCCGTCAACAAGCCTCGCGCGCATCGCGTCCATACGCTCGCGCGAGCGCTTGTGCCCCATCGCGCGACGCAGCTCGTCGGCTTCACCTCCCGAGAAACCCGCCGCTTCGATGGCCAAGCGCATGCCCTGCTCTTGAAAGAGCGGCACGCCGAGCGTTCGTTCCAACACCGCTTTGAGCTTGGGATGCGGATAGGTCACCGGTTCCAACCCCGAACGCCGGCGTAAGAACGGATGGATCATCTGCCCCTGGATCGGTCCTGGGCGAATGATGGCGACTTGCATGACGATGTCGTAAAAACACGTTGGTTTTAGGCGCGGTAGCATCGATTGTTGTGCGCGAGATTCTATTTGAAAGACGCCGATCGTATCTGCGCGCTGCATCATGGCATAGGTTTTTTCGTCGTCCGCGGGGATTGTGTGCAGCGCAAGATCGCGCGGCACCGCAGGCCCTTCGACGGAGTTTATCCCGAGCGCAGTCGAGGGGCTCAGGACAGGCTGCAGCCACGCATCGTTGCGATCGAGGCAGCGCCGGTAGAGCGTAAAGGCCTCCCGCAAGAGCGAGAGCATTCCCAAGCCCAGCAGATCGATCTTGATCAAACCTAACTCTTGGAGGTCGTCTTTGTCCCATTGCACGACCGTGCGATCGCGCATCGTCGCCCACTCGACGGGTGCCACGCCAACCAGCGGATCGCGCGTGATCAGCATGCCGCCGGAGTGGATGCCCAAATGGCGCGGAAAGTTCGCGATGCGCCGGCAGAGCGTAAAGAGCAGCTCGGGGCCGGCCTCTTGCGGCAGCTGCTCGCGCACGTCGAACTCGCGTGCGATCGTATCGACCTGCTCGAGAGTCAATCCCAATGCCTTGCCGACGTCGCGAATAGCCGAGCGCGTTCGATAGGTGATGACCTCCGCGACCATCGCCGCGTTCGTTCGGCCGTAGCGCTCGTAGACGTATTGAATGACGCGTTCGCGATCTTGATGGGCGAAATCGATGTCGATATCGGGAATTTCACGGCGCTCTTCCGACATGAAGCGTTCGAAGAGCAGATTCATCGCGATCGGATCGACTGCGGTGATGCCCAGCGCATAGCAGACCGCCGAGTTTGCCGCCGAGCCGCGGCCTTGGCAGAGTACGCCAAGCTCGACCGCTTCCCGCACGATATCCCAGACGATCAAAAAGTAGCCGGCCAAATCCATCTTGGCGATCAGGCCCAGCTCGTACTCGAGCTGCCGCTCGACGCGAGTCTCCAGCGGCGTTGCATAGCGCCGCGCCGCGCCTTCGTGGACGAGCTTGCGCAGATAGCGCTGCGGCGAGCTTCCCTCCGGCACCGGAAAGAGTGGAAACTGCCCCACGAGCCGCTCGAGCCTAAAAGTGCAGCGCTGCGCGATCTCGACGGTGTCAGCAATCGCTTGCGGATGCTCGGCGAAGAGCCTCCGCATCGCCGCCGGCGGCTTGAGATGGAACTCGGCGTTGGGGCGCAGCTTGTTGGCGGCGCGCGCTTGCGCGATCGTCGTGCCGTCGCGAACGCAGGCGAGCACGTCGGCGACCAGCGCATCGTCGCCGTCCGCGTAGACGACCGCATTGGTTGCCACGTACGGCAAGCGACAGCGCCCGGCGATCGCTACGAGCTGCAAGTTGCGTTGCGTCTCTTCTGAGATGAGATGCTGTTGGAGCTCGAGATAAAACCGGCCGGTAAAAATTGAGGCGAGACGTTGCGCTTCTTCTTCGGCCGCTCGAACGCCCGGTCCCGCGAGCGCTCGCTCGACGCGACCGTAAAGACCGCCGGAAAGCGCAATGAGTCCCTCGTTGTAAGTCTCTAAATCCTCGATGCGCAAGCGCGCATCGCCTTTGCTCCCTCGCATTTGCGCCGCGGAAATCAACCGGCAGAGATTCGCGTAACCGCGTTGGTTCTCGACGAGCAGCACGAGATGCGCACCGTCTTCAAAGGTCAGCTCGCTGCCGATAATCGCGTTGACTCGGCATTGCCGTGCGCATGCCGCGAAGCGCACCGCACCATAGAGACCGTCTCGATCGGTCAACGCAATCGCGGACAATCCAAGCTCGGCCGCGCGCTCGATCAGCTCTTCGGGATGCGATCCGCCTTGCAGGAAGCTAAAATTCGACCATGCGTGGAGTTCGGCGTAACCGCTCTTGATTGTGGGTTCAGGCATGGGTTCGGGCAACGTGACGCCTCGGAACCGCTCGTCGCTCCGTCATCCCGACTGAGCCTGTCCTGAGCGCAGTCGNNAACCCACGCCCGAACCCACAATCGTTGCTATTCATACACGCCGCGCATGTACCAGTGGGTATTTTGCCGGTAGATGCGGGCGAAGGTGCCGTCTTCGAGGACTACGTCGTATTCGTCGCGAGTAATCGGTGCGGGCGCATGGGCGCGTTCGGCGATGCGCCAAGGGCCGACGCATTGCATCACCGCTTGGCCGTCGACCATCGCTGGCTCTCTGGCGCGCAGCTCGACAGCGATTTCGCGGACTTCGAGTAAACGCAGTTGCGGAACGATCCTTCGACTGCGCTCAGGATGACAATCGACGAACTCGTGGTGGTTCGACTCAGGTTGACAGACGAACGGCTGGTAGGCGAACCGCTCTTCGAGTAGGTGTGCTTCCCGCGTCGTGGCTCGCGCGATGCTTTCGCCAAGCATCGCTTCGAGACGCGCGATCGTCACGGCGACGCGCTGCGGATCGAAGTCATCGGCGCCGAACAGCGCTTGAGCCTCTCCTCCTTCCTCGAGTTGGCGCGCCTGCACGCGCAGCCCGACGATTGCCGATTCAAAGGTTGCGCCTTCGAGCTTTGCTCGCATCATGTCGAACATCGTGCGCTCGTGCGCCGTCGGCATTGCAAGCGGCACGTCGAACGTGCAGGTTTGCGCATCTTCCAACTCGAGGGCAAGATGCAACGCGCCGGCGCGTTTGCCGCAACCCTCGAGATCGGCACAGACGCGTGTCAGCAGCATGCGTAGCGCGAAGAAGACCTGCGCCTCATCGACCGCGCGACCTTCGCCGAAGATCGAGGCCTCGATCGCAACGGCGCGGCTTCGTGGGACGAAGGGCCGGCGATCGATCCCGCGCGCCAGCTCGTGCCAGTGTGCCGCCGCCGCGCCGAAACGGCGCACGAAGGGTCCGTGCGGCAAGGCAGCCAGATCGCCGAGCCGCTCGATTCCAAGTAACGCCAGCCGTTCGACGACCTCGGCTTCGATATCGAGCAGCGTCAGGGGAAGCAGCGCGAGCAGCTCGCATTCCGAACCCGGCTCGCAGATGCTGCCGTCGGCGACGTATGCCGCCGCACGCGCGGCGATTTTATTCGATCCGGCACCGAGCCGCAGCACAGATCCAAAGCCGGTCAAGGCTCTGCGCGCCTGCATCATCCATGCGCGAGCATCGCCGGCGATGCCATGCATCTCGAGAAAGGCTAAGCCGGGACGAACGTCGTCGATCAGCGGCGAGACTGCATCGAGCGCATCGAGCATTTCCTCCCACCCTTCCCTTCGACTGCGCTCAGGGCAGGCTGGCTCAGGATGACAAGGTTCAATGGCAACCTCAACGCAGAGCAGCACTAGAGACCTCGCGTCCGTCCTTCGACAGAGCCTGTCCTGAGCGCAGTCGAGGGGCTCAGGATGACATCGATGACAGGGCGCGTACGCGAGCTTGACGCCCGGGGAGAGCGTGCTTGTGTTTGCGCAGATCGATGCAGAGCTCGAAGCCGGCGAAGCTGCCCCAGAGCCCATGAGTACCGCGCATGATGATTCGCTCGAGCGCACAGTGCAGGCGCAGTTCCACTGCCGCGCTCAACGCGGCGCCGGCACGCGTCGCCATGACGATCAAGAGCACCCCGTTGCGATGCGCGAGCGTGGCCAATCGCGTCCAGATCGAGTCGCGCAGAGCGAGAGCCGGCATGAGAATCAGCCGGCAGATCCGCGAGCGCAGCAGAATGTCGGCCGCGCGCGCAATCTCGAGCGCTTTGCGAACGGGAACAATGAGAACTCGCTCGAGGCAGGCACCCGCTTCGGCGAGATCGGGCGGGTAGAGCGCCCCGTCGTCGAGGATCGCCACCAAGCCTTTACGAGTCATCGCGGCAACGAGCCCGGCCGCGACGCTCCATCGCCCGGTCGATCCCTCGAGTGTGGCAACGCTGCCGGAGGGAAAACCGCCGGCGAGCAGCCGGTCGAGTTCGGGGATGGCGGTGGCGACGGTTCCCTCTATGGGCAGGGCCGGCAGGCTAGCCTTGGCGCTCAACTCGGCTTTGAGAGCCTCGAAAGCCTCGCGGCGCGAGCCCGGCTCGGGGTGACTGAGTTGGGAAGCCGCAAGCGCCACCATGGGAGATTCATGCTATCGAACATATGTTCGTATGTCAANNTGACCGCCGTCGTTGAGGAGATTCAGAACCTAGGGAAGCGGCTAGCGCATATTGACGATGACTCCGCCGAAGAGCTTAGCGACCTTGCACTTAATATTGCGAGGCTCCCTGCTCTGTTGGAAAAGGTGCTGAACCTTGTCCGGGATGACTGGTTCCGCTCTGACCTTAGTTGGCGCGTTCAAGCTCCATACGTCGTTGAGATCGTCTTGGACTTTGCCTTTCTGCTTAGGAGATTTGAGCACAGCTTCGACTCACTTGACAGAGCAACGGCAGGCAAGGCGCGAGAAGCTATACTTCAGCTACAAGGTATGGGCGTAGAGCTTCGTGGCATTGTCAAGGACCGCATTGAAACAGAGCGGCGTGCGACGGAAAGCCTAAGAAATAACCCCGAAATCGAATCTCGCTTTAGGAAAATGCACGAGCAAGGGAAGCGTGAGATCGAAGAGGGGCGCTTTGAAGATTACACGCTAGAAGAGTTTAAAGAGCAATTCGGGTAAGGGTTGCCTCTTGGGTTAGGCCTATTTTGGATGCCCTTAAAGGGGCCAAGGACGCCGTATTTGTTTCGTCGTTCCTAGACGTTATTACTGAGCCGAGAAACATCGAATCCCCATGGCTAGAAGAGATGCGCGACGGCTCGTACCGTCTTACGCTTTGGGGATATGACGACTATATACGGGCATCTTTTCGGATCTTGCCCGATCGAGCCGTTCTTTATTGGCTTGAATGGGTCCACCAGGGCCCTCGCGTGGTAGAACCAGATTAGGTGGTGCGGGAACCTCGCTGTATCCTGATAAGGGATAGTTGCCGTCAAGCGGCTCGGTTCGCTCAAAGGCGTTCTAAAAGAGGCTCGTCTTCCAATCCCGCCAGGTCGGTCGGCACCCGCCCTCGGACGCGTGCCGCGAGGTGCGCCGCGAGTGCCTTTCGGCGATCGGGCGCCAGCGTGTCGCGGCGTTCGAGAAAGCGCTTGATCAAGGCCCGTTCTTCGCCGGTGAGGTAGGCCGTTGAAGCGTACGTGGGCTCCTCATCGCGCGCACCCAAAAAGCGCGGCGCGGCTAAACGCGCATCTCGCACGACGATGGTGCCGGCCGCAAGATCGCCGAGCCGTTTATTTTCGGGTGAAATCAGTGCGCTGATCGCGGCCAGAATATAGTAGCCCACCAGCGCCTCCCCAACGCGAATGAGGTTGCGAATCAGCGAAGCGCCGAAGTCGATTGGATAGCCGCCGTCCCGCACGACGCGAAGGCCGAGGAGTCTCTTGCCGGGAGTCTGCCCGTTCCAAACCGCTTCGGAGAGGATGAAGTATCCAAACAGAACCGCGAACGCGACCGCAATGATGAACGCTACGGCGAAACTTTCGCCAAGCTTCTCGGCCGCGTCGGGCGCGAGGTGCTTGGGCAAACGTGATGCCGCGAGAACAATTCCGGCAAATATGGCGCCCAAGGTTGCGAACTGAATCGCTTGATCCACGACCAGCGCGAGAAAACGGCTTCCCAGTCCGGCGAGTTCGTAGCGAAATGCGATGCTCTCGGGCGTACGAACCTCAACGGTACGATCCACACGCCGAGGTTCGACGGCGGCCGCTCGCCAACTCCCGCTCGTTGACGCAAGCCGCTTTCATCACGCGCCGATCGGAGACGTGGCAGCATCTCGATGCATTCCTTGCACGCATCGAGCGCCGCGGCGTACGCGCGCTCTCGCCGGACGAGGTCGCCGAGTTCGGCCGCCTCTACCGGGCAACGACCAGCGATCTTGCTTACGCCCAAGGGCGCGGCTTCGACCGCGTTCTGCTGGAGTATCTGAACCGCAGCGTCGCGCGCGCGCACGCGCAGGTCTATGCCCGAGCCCCCGAGAGCGGCACCCAGCGAATCGCCGGTTTTTACGCGCGGATCTTTCCCGAGGAGTTCCGCCGGTCGCTCCCCTACGTCGCCATCTGCACGGCGATTACGGCAGCCTGCGCGGTCGTCGCCTACGTGCTGGTCCGCAATCATCCAGCCGATGCGTACGCGATGTTGCCCAAGGGTCTCGTCCCCGAGACGATCCGCAAGAGCTTGCACGATTCGAACTTCGCCGTCGATCCAACCTTCGGGCCGGCGATGTCGGCGATGATCATCGCAAATAACGTCAAGGTCGCGATCGTTGCCTTTGCGGGCTCGATCACGCTCGGTGCGCTGACCGTCTATATCATCGGTTTCAATGGATTGATGCTGGGCGGGATGGCCGCGCTCTTCACCAATGCCGGGTTCGGGAAAGACTTTTGGGCGACGATCGCGCCGCACGGCGTCATCGAGCTAACCGCCATCCAGATTGCCGGGGCGGCCGGCCTGCTGATTGCCGCAGGCGCACTCTTTCCCGGGCGCCGGCGACGGCGCGACGTCCTGGTTGCCAATGCGCGACGGGCCGGAACGCTGATTTTGGGGGTGGCTTCGATGCTGGTCGTCGCCGGCACGATCGAGGGCTTCATTTCGCCGCGCCACCTGCCGGTTTCGGTGCGTATCGCGATCGGTCTGTTCACCGCACTCATGCTCGTTCTGTATTTTACGGGCGCGGGCCGGCGTGACGGTGCCATTACAATAGACCGCGCCGCTTAACGCGCAGATACTCGTCGATTAAGGTCGTCGTTAGCGCCTTGGCCGGCACGTCGATTACGATGGCCCCGGTTCGCTCCAGCATCGCCTTGGCGACGCGGCGTTCGTTCGCCAAGTCAAGTGCAACGCTCGCACGATACGCCGCGCCGGCGTCATGCGGCTCTTGGCTTAGCGCCGCGCTCACCGCCGCATCGTTCATGAAGACGCAAATGAGCAGATGGTGCGCCGCCAACGACGCTACTTCGGCCATCGTCGCGGCCTGCGCGAGCGGATCGATCACGTCGGTGAGAAAGACGATCAGCGAACGTTTGTGCAGGTGATGGCGAAGGTACGTGAAGGCTCGAGTGTAGTTTGCTTCCTCGAACCGCGGCTCGAGGCCGTAGAGTGTGTCGGAGAGGCCGGCGACCGACGATCGGGTCGAACGGGGCGCCCGAGCGGCGAGGATCTCGCGCGCGAATGCCACGAGACCCACGCGGTCGTTGGCGAGTCCGGCGATCTTTACCAGCGAGAGCGCCGCGGTCACGGCATAGTCCAGCTTGCGGCCGCTGCCGAGCCGCGGCGTCATCAGCCGGCCGCAATCGAGCAGCAGCAGCACGTTCTGGCTGCGCTCGACTTCGTGCTGCGCAACCATGATTTTTCCGCGCCGCGCGCTCGCTTTCCAGTCGATCGTGCGAAAGGCGTCGCCATCGCTCCATTCGCGCAGCGACTCAAACTCGGTTCCGGTGCCGCGCAGCTTCATACGGCGCAGTCCCGCCTCGATGACACGGTTGCGCACGTGGAGCCGGCCATATCGTTCGACGGCCGCCAGGTCGGGATAGACTCGGATCGGTTGTCGCGCGTCGGTGCGGTGCCGGCGACGCACCAGGCCAAGCGCGTTTTCGGACCAGAAGTAGAGGCTCTGCAGTTCGCCGGCGCCGCGCGCGATCGGCGTCACCGGGCGAACCAACGTAACGCGACTCTGGGAAGGAACTTCACCGATGCACTCGTCGACGTCGAAACGCAATGTTGGCACGGGTGTTTCGACGATGCCGACTCGCGCGGTGCGTTTCGATCGGTTTTCAATCGTGTAAGAAAGCTCGGCCCGTACGCCAAGCGCGAAGTGGCCCGGGGGCAGGCGCGCGATGCGCAACGCCGATGCCGGCGGCCCGAGCAAGGCATCGGCGAGCGTCGCGGCGGCCAGTGCGGCGCCCAGGAGCACGGCCAGCCATACGAAGAGTGCAACTCCCGGCCCGCAAGCAAGAAGCAACGCGATCGCGGCGAGGGTCCAGAGAAATCGTGGCGTGACCCACGCGGACAACCAGAGTTTAGGCACGCGGGACGGGAACGCCGGCGAGAACTTCGCGCAGCACGTCGCGCGCGGAAACGCCCTCGATCTCGGCATCTGGCGCGACGATGAGGCGATGTGAAATCACGAAATCGGCAACGTCCTTCACGTCGTCGGGCGTCGCGAAATCGCGGCCTTCGATGGCCGCTGCGCCTTGCGCCGCCGTGAGGAGCGCGATGCCTGCGCGCGGCGACGCGCCCAGCGTCAGCCGCGGGTGCGTTCGCGTCGCCGCAACGATGCGGTAGACATAGTCACGCACCGCGTCGGAGAGATGGACGCGCCGAACTGCCGCTTGCGCTTCGAGCACTTCCGCAGCATCGGTCACCGGCAGAATGCTCGACGTCTCCAACGCCCGAGCGTCGAAGCCGGCTGCTGCGCGCGCGAGAAGCTCCAGCTCCTCGCTCTCCAGCGGATACGTCGTCTCAACTTTGATCATGAACCGGTCGAGCTGCGCCTCGGGGAGCGGATAGGTTCCTTCGTACTCGATCGGGTTTTGCGTCGCGCAGAGCAGAAATGGTTGGGGCAGGGGATACGAGACGCCGTCGATGGTGATACGCGCCTCTTCCATCGCCTCGAGTAACGCCGACTGCGTTTTGGGCGGCGTGCGGTTGACCTCGTCGGCCAGCACAACGTTGGCGAAGATCGGACCGGTCCGGGTCGAAAACTCCGCGGTCTGCGGATTGAAGATGGTCGTCCCGACGACGTCGGAGGGCATTAAGTCCGGCGTGAATGCGATACGCCGAAAGGTTAGGCCCAGAAGCACGCTGAGCGCTCGGACCGCCAGCGTCTTGCCGGTGCCGGGTACGCCTTCGATCAGCACGTGGCCGCGCGCGAGCAGCGCGATGGTAAGTCCGTGCGTCACGCGATCCGCGCCAACCAAGATGCGCTCCATTCCGGACGCGAGCCGGCCGGCAACTTCCCCAACCGATGTATTCACGCGTGATCCTTTCGCCTTTGGAAATCGATCGCTGCCCGCCACACCACTTCGTCGTCGGGCGGGCGGCGACGTGAACGGCGCATCAGCTCCGCCATGGCCGCGATGTACGCAGACGAGTCGCGCTCGTCCGCCGGCTCGGGAAGATATGGCGGTGCGAACGGGACGTTGGCTCCGATCAAGGCCACGCCGACGATGGCAACGACGAGCCAGACGGCGGCGTGGACCGGCCCCGGCAGCGCGGCCCACATCGTTAGGCGATCATCGTAGCCGTGGACGTACTCGTCGAAGGCCGCCACGCCATGGTTTGCGATTGCATTGTAGACGAAGCGCAGGTTGTCGGCGTTGCGCAGCTCCGCATTATCAAAGAGGGACGGCGCGGTAATTGCAACGACCTCGCCGCGGCCGTAGCGATACCAGACGGCGACCATCCCATGATTGTTGGCCAGCAACGGAGTGCCGCGCGGCTCCTTGAACGGAAAGATCCAGTCGATCGACCCGCTCGCATGCGCGGCGCCCGCGGTGTAGGCGTTTCGCACCAGCGCGATCGCGTCGCCGCCGCCGGGTGCTTGGAGGGTGGTGCCGGCGCCCGGCGTCACGTCCTGCGGCCCCGCGAACTCGGTGTCAATCGCGACGAAACGCCCTCCCGCGGCGACGAAACGGCGCAGGAGTGCCGCATCGTGTACGTCGAGCGGCTTGGCGGAAGGATCGTGTTCGTATCCGGTGACGATCAGCGTCCGGATGGCAGGATCGAGCGTGCCCAGTTCGCGCTCGAACCGTTGCACCGGAACGCCGGCGGCGCGGAGCACCCCGTAGAGCGCGCGATAACCGTTCGGCCCCGTGTCGTAGGTCGAATAGACGGAGGGGCGCCGTTGTTGTTCCAACGAGCTGCGCTCGTAGCCCAGCGTTGCAAGCAGCAGCGCACAGGTCGCCAGAAAGATGAGATCGAGACGGAGTCTTACGGCTGCGCTCCCTCTTGGAGCAGCGTGGCGAACGCGTCGCGTGCACAATGCCACTGCGGCTCGTCGACCGCGCGCTCCGCGTAGGCCTCTTGGACGAACGGCGCGGCGACTGCATCGAATGGAGCGACGAGCCTTGCTTTGTGGGCCTGCAGCTCGCGCCGCAAATCTCCGACTGTTGCACTGGCGCTTGCGTCCACACCCTGCCGGTCGAGCAGCGCGACCATCGCAGCAAAGAGCAAGAGCGCCGCGGTGCCGTAATCGCCCCGGCCGGCCGCGTTGCAGGCCTGCTTGTAGAGCGTACGCGGAGCCGGCGGTTCTTGGATCGGTGCAGCCCGAGGACAGGACTGGGAGCGTTCGACCTGCAGATTTCTCAACAGGCGCACCACGACGAACATCATCAGGATGCCGACGAGCACGAGCAGCGCGTCGCCGAGGCTCGCGGCTCCCTGCGGGCCGACGCGGACCCGCGCAAACAGGAGATCCCAGAACCGCTGCCAGCGCTTGTAAATCCAGCGCAAGGCTTGCAACCACCAGGGTTCGGCGGCCGCGGCCAGGGGCGATTCGGCGAGTTGATACCTGCCCTTAGCCGCGAACTCGCGTTGCGCCAGGGCCCGTAGATCGGGTGGGGAGAACGGCGGAGCCGGGGCCGGCGCAAGTCGGGCCACAACGTGGGCGCGATTGGCCCGCAGCCATCGCTCGATCAACGCGTCTTTCGAAGGCGTCAGCGCAGCCGCAGCCGCGATCGCGACGATCATGCGACGTTCGTTGCCGAGAGACGTTCGAGGCTTGCTTCGAGATCGAAGCCTTCGCGCCGAATTCGCACGTCAAAATAGTAGACGGCTAAGAGTACCACCGCAAACGGGGTAATGACGGCGCGAGCGAGCCCTTCGATGATGGCCTGCAGCCCGGGCAAGTGCGCGAATGCCGCGGCGATTGCCAGTACGCCGAATATCATGGATCCGCCGAACACGGTAGCCCCGGCGGCAACTGCGAAGAGCAGCGCCCGCCAGAACTCGGCTCCGTTAAAGATGCGCGCAAAACCGAGCGAGAGCGATTCAAACACGCCACGCTCTTCAATCACTACCGAGTACATGGAAAAGGTGAGCGCAACGTATAGTGGTGCGAGCAATGGAATCGAGAGGATGAAAACGAGGATCGCGCCGGTAAAGCCAAACCAGAACCACAGCATCGGCGCAGCCGAGACCTTCCCAAGCAATACGGCTACGACAACGACCGCCGCGATGAGCAGCACGGTGGCGACGTACCAGACCAGCGCCACGACGAGGTCTAAGAGGATCATCCCCACGATCTGCAGCCCCCGACGGAGCACGATCTCATAGGACGTCCGAAAGACTACCGGCCGATTGCGATACAATGCCGCGACACCCACGGCAACCGCGTTAAGCGCAAACGGCCAAAGCAAGTACGTGAAAAATAGGGTTGCGATGAGAATCGCGATCAGCCCCGGAGATTCGAAGATCGTTGGCATGTGTTGGCTCTGGGCGCGCGCGGGGTGCCGGAGTATCTGAACGAACGCGTAGAACTCGGGTTGGGAGCCCAGATCGAGTAGGTATTGCAATATCGAGATCGGCAGGACGAATACGACGACGATGGTCGCGAACGGGACGAGATTACGAACGTATAGAGTTACGGCCCGGTCGAAAATCTCGCCGAATCCCAGGGGACGTAGCTCCATCGAGGCGCCTTCTTGCAAGCCGATTCGAACCCCCTCCCGCCGATGGGAAGCCGACCGTCAGGCCAAAATCAGAGGCTATCCCGGTCGTGGGGCGCGTTGAGGTCCATCAACGGCCCGATCGGGACGATCCGGGTCGGATTGATGTCGTCGTGCGTGAAGTAATAGTGACCCTTGATGTGATCGAAGTTCACGGTCTCGGCGATGCCGTTAATTTGATAGAGGTCGCGCAGATAGCCGTAAAGGTTTGGATAATCCACGATCCTGCGAAGGTTACACTTAAAGTGACCGTAGTAGACCGGATCGAAACGGACGAGCGTTACGAAGAATCGCCAATCGGTTTCGATCGGACGCTCTCCAAAGAGGTAGCGGCGATACGCCAAGCGCTCCTCCATGGCGTCGATCGCCGTAAACACTTCGTAGGCGGCACCTTCGTAGGCCTCTTGCGTCGTTGCAAAGCCCGCGCGGTAGACGCCGTTGTTGAACGTTACGTAGAGGAAATCGTTGAGCTCGTCGATCTGGGCGCGCATTTCGCTCGGATAGAGATCGAGTTTTGGATTGGCAGCGAAGGCATCGAACTCGCTTTCGAACATGCGCATGATATTGTCGTCGGAGTTGCTGACGATGCGCCGCCGGTGCTTATCCCATAGCACCGGTACGGTGACGCGAGCGGTGTAGGCCGGATCGCTCGTCGTGTAGGCATCGCGCAAGAACTGCCAGCCGTTGACGGGATCGGGCTGCGCCGTCGTGAAGCGCCAACCGCGCTCGTCGCGAATCGGGTCCACGATCGTCATGCCGATCGCATCTTCCAAGCCTTTGAGTTTGCGAACGATGATCGTGCGGCATGCCCACGGACAGGCCAGCGACACGTATAAATGATAACGGCCGGCCGCAGCGGGATAACCGGAGCTGCCGTCGGCGGTCACCCAATCGCGAAAGGCATCCTCTTGCCGCTCGAAGTTTCCGTCGGCGGCTTGTTCTCGCGGGAACTGCGCATTGGTGGTCACCGATACGTGAGACCGGCTTTCTCGAGGATCGCGCGCCCGGGACCGCTCAGAACGAAATCGGCGAAGGCGTGGGCGGCTTGCGGATGCGGCGCGGCCTTCATGATCGCCAGCGTATAGCTGATGCGGTCCGTGAGTGCGGCGCCGCCGGGAAGCGGAACGAAGCGATAACCGCGCGCGATGGCCTCGGTGCGGTAGAAGAATCCGACGTCAGCTTGGCCCGTGTCGACGCGCGCGAGCAAGTCTTGTTCGGGAAAAATCTGCGACGGATTTTCGTCGGCACCGAGAATCCGCTGCTCGCCGTCGTGGCCAAGCCACATTGTCATGCCTTCGATCGTGTAGACGCCCTTTGGATCGAGTTGCGGATCGGTGCGGCCGATCCGCAAGCGCGGCGTTTCGAGCGCGCGCTGCGGCGGCGTCGCCCCGTTGGCGACGCCGTCGAAGAGTGCTGCGTACTTGGAGTTAGGCGCCCAAGCGATGCCGAGGCTCGTGCCGGCGAACGTCACCGCGGATGCCACGCGATCTCCGAGCTTTGTCACGAGTGCCGGATTGACGCTGATGAAAACGTCCGGCGAACGGATGCCGGCTACAATGAGGTTCGCCAGCTCTTTGCTGCCGCCGGGCTCGCCTTCGAACTCGATTCCACGTTCGTGCAGCGCTGCTTTGAGCGGCCCCTCCATCGGCGTCACGAGGGATCCCGCGTAAAGAACGGAGACGGTGCCGAGGTCGGGGCGTGGAGTCGCGGCCTGGGCGTGCATCGCAGTAAACGAAACCGCGAGGCTTAGGCTTGCCGCGAGGGCCGAAAATCGAGCGAATGTGAGTTGATGCAATAGCGCGTTCCTTCCGGGCCTGGGCCGTCGTCGAATACGTGGCCGAGATGTGAGTCACAGCGCTTGCAACGCACTTCGATGCGATGCATGCCGAGAGTAGAGTCGTCGAGGAGCCTCACGTTCTCCCTTTCCTCGGGATGCGTAAAACTCGGCCACCCGCAGTGCGACTCAAACTTTTCGTTTGACCTAAAGAGCGGCTGCCCGCAGGCGCCGCAGAGGTAGGTCCCGTCGTCCCGAATTTGGAGTAGCGAACCGGAGAAGGGTGCCTCGGTGCCGGCTTCGCGCAGAATATGATAGCGCTCCGGGCTTAGTTGGGCCTTCCACTCGTCTTCACTTTTTTTGATATCGGGCGCGACGTCGTGTTTCATCTTAGCCCTCATAACGAGCGGAGGCGCCAAAGCGATGCAAACGCGAAGAGCAGCCCATGAAGCTGCTCTTCGAGATCTTGCTGTCGATTCTCTTACATCCCGTCGCGATGATCCTCATGTGGATCAATCTGCTCGGCCGTGGCGACCTGACGACGTTCCAGAAGGTCATCTGGTTCGTCGTCAGCATCGTTTGGGGACTTGGGCCGATCCTGTATCTGCTAGTTGCGGAAGGCTCGCTTTGGTAGCAGCCTGCTAGCGGGGTCGACCGCCGCCGTGTCCGCCGCCGTGTCCGCCGCCGGAGCCATGAACGCTCCCGCTCGAGCCATGCAGCGTTCCATGAGAGCCGCCGCCGTTGTAGCCTCCGCGGTAGCCTCCGCGATAGCCGCCACCGTAGTAGCCTCCCCGATTGCCGCCGCCGTAGTAGCCTCCGCGGTAGCCGCCGTAATAGCCTCCCCGGTAGCCGCCGTAGTAGCCTCCCCGGAAGCCGCCGCAGCAGCCTCCCCGGTAGCCGTATTGCCCGCGGTAGAAGCCGTAGGGGCGATAACCCCAGCCCCACGGGCGATAGCCGAATCCATAGCCACAACAGCCCCAGCCAAAACCAAGACCGATGCCGATGCCGACACCCCAGTAGGGATAGCCCCCGCCGTAATAGCCCGCGCCGTAATAGGGGTAGCCGCCGGCATAATAGCCGCCGTCCCCGCCATAGCCGCCGTCNNCCGCCATAGCCGCCGTCCCCGCCATACGGCGTGTAAGCCACGGCGACGTCGATACGATAGGCGTTGAACGTCGGGCCGCTGGCCTGGCCGTAAATCGTGACGGGCATGCCCTCAACGAGCCTGGTGCCGGTCGGATTGATGACGGTGCCGTCGTGCATCGAAACGTGATCGTCGTAGCCTCGGTCGTCGCGCATGTAGACGATGTAGGCTCCGTCGAAACCGGTAACCGTGCCTCTGATCTGCTCTTGAGGCGCGACCGGTCTTCCATAGCTTGGAACCGGTCCGGTTCCGTAACCAGGCTCCGACTGCTGCGCGCTGGCGACGCCTGGCAGAGATAGGCTAAGGACCGCCGGCAACGCGGCCCAGAGCAGTGTCTTTTGAATGAACGATGTTGCAATCCGCATGTTGGAACCATTATAACTCCACGCCCCGGCCGCCATGGTTAGAAAACGTGCAAAATGATGCTTTCTTGCCTTATGGGGCAAGCGGCCGGAATGCGTGAGGTTACGGCGCTTGACTCCGACGTTGCGTCAGGGCTTACGCTCGACTGAGAAGAACGACGATGCAAACCCAGAGCGGCCGGCTGCGCCGGATCAAAGCCTTCTCGACCGAAGCCGGAGTCAGCGTTCGGACGCTGCACCTCTACGATCGGCTCGGGCTCCTGCGGCCCGCTGCGGTGAGCGAATCCGGTTACCGCCTCTACGGCGACGCCGAGCTCGAACACCTCGAACACATTCTGGCGTTGCGCTTCGTCGGCTTCAGTCTGGATCAGATCAAGAAACTGCTGGCAGGATCGGACTTGCCGCTGGCCGCGGCGCTGCGCATGCAGCGCGAGGTCATCGCACGGCAGAAGCGCCGGCTCGAATCGGCGCTTACCGTTATCGAGGAAGCGCAGCGCGCGCTTGCCGCCGGCGCATCGGCCGACCGCTGGAAGATTCTCCGCACCGTCATGGAGGTATTTAAAATGCAAAACGATTGGAATTGGACGCAAGAGTATTACTCGGAAGCAGCGCGCGAAAAAATCGACGAGCATCGGCTGAACACACCGCGCGAAACGATCGAACAAGGCCAGCGAAATTGGACGGCGCTGATCGCGGAGGTCGAAGCTGCCGTTGCAAATGGCGACGACTCGTCCGCCGCGCAGGCTCGAGCGCTCGCGCGGCGCTGGCGCGGCTTGGTCGCGCAGTTTACGCAAGATGATGCTGAAATTTCACGGGGACTGAATCGAATGTGGTCCGATACGACTCATTGGCCGAAGGATTTCAAGAGGCCCTGGAGCGATGCGGCCAATGCGTTCATCAAGCAGGCGATGAACTGCGACGGGGATGGAGCCGTCGATGGGGATTGAACCCATGATCTCCTCGTTACCAACGAGGTGCTTTACCGCTAAGCTACGACGGCAATCGCCCTAGGACCCTTGCTGGTACGAGGCGCTTGGCGGGCAATCCTATCACTCGCTTATGGGCTCCCTGATCAGATACGCTGAAGCCCACCGTACTTTCCTAAGCTGGCCATTTCGAGGCCGATCGACTCGCAACGAGCCGCTCAGGCAAACTGCATCTTGGATCGGAACAAGATATACGGAATCGAGCTCTCGGCAATAGACTCCGAAAAGGTCGATTTCGTTTACGTATGGCCGACATGAGGGGCCTTTCCGATGGGCATGCGAGCTGTAGCACGCGAAGAGAATCGCTCCTTTTCTGAGGCGGCCCGTCTTTACTTGCACGCGTAAGAGTTTGTTGTCCTTTTCCGCAATGAGATCGTAACGGCTGTTGTCCCCTAACGGCACAGCAACGAAGTATCCGGCTCGAGCGAGCGCCGCCATGACCATGATCTCCGAAAAGTTTCCGATGGCCTTGGTATTCCGTCGAGGAGTTCCGTTACCGTCGCTCGGTTTAACGTCGAGGATCTCGCCGGGAGCGAAGGACCGAATAGCGCTCGAAGCGCGCAAGGGTTTGAAGCTGCCCGGGTTCCG
>PMUK01000108.1 GCA_003166915.1 Candidatus Cybelea palsarum | reverse complement strand
GGCTGCTCGTCGGCGAATCGTTTAAGGCGCCTGGATGACCCATCCGTCGGTGGGCGCCGAATCCGGATCGGCTGGAGCGGAAACCTTCCGGTGTGTGCAGGCATGGCTAAAGCGCTTCGTCTCGCTTGGCGAGCATGAGGCTACCGCAATCGCGCTGTGGGTTATGATGACGCACACGCTTGAAGCCTTCGACTGCGTGGCGTATCTTTCGATCACATCGGCGGAAAAGCAGTGCGGTAAGACGCGCCTCTTGGAGGTCTTGGAACAACTCGTGTGGCGACCGTGGCTGACAGGCCGCACAACGCCGGCGGTTCTGGCGCGAAAGGTTCACACTGAGCAGCCGACACTCTTGCTAGACGAATCGGATGCTACCTTCAATGGCGACAAGGAGTTTGCGGAGACGCTGCGCGGCGTCCTGAACACCGGATACCTGCGCTCCGGCAAGACAAGTCTCTGTACCATGCGCGGCAAGACGATCGAGTATGTCGATCTCTCAACGTTTGGTGCGAAGGCGATCGCGGGCATAGGCTCGCTGCCGGACACCGTAGCCGATCGCAGTGTCCCCATACGTTTAACGCGCAAGCTCTCAAGCGAGAGTGTCGAGCGCTTTCGTCGGCGACGCATCGAACCAGAGGGGAAAGCATTTCGCGAGCAGCTTGCTGCCTGGGCTCAGGAGTTCTTAGAGCACAGTCATCCCGAGCCAGCGGGGCTCGACGACCTGCCCGATCGAGCAGCCGATATATGCGAGCCGCTTCTGATGATTGCCGAGGCGTGCGGCGAGGACGTCGCCGCGAGCGCGCGCCAAGCCCTGCTCGCGCTGTGTGGGCGTGCGCGTGAGGATGAGTCCCGCGGTGTTCGTCTACTTCGCGATATTCGCGCAGTGTTCGACAACGAGGGCGTCGATCGCATAGGCTCGGCTTACCTCTCGGAGATTTTAGCGAGTTTCGAGGAGAGCCCTTGGGGACCGCGATACGGCAAGCCGTTCGACGCGCGCGCACTAGCGAGGCTGCTTAAACCGTTCGGCATTAGACCAGGCAGCATACGCATTGATGGCGATGCTACGCCGAAAGGATACCATAGTGAACAATTCGTGGACGCGTGGGCACGCTATCTCCCGTCTTCCGAAAATCCGCCACAACCGCAACGTCCGCCACAACCCAATAGGATTGAGCATTTCCCAGCGACCGCAGTCGCCACGCAGCCGCCACAAGTCTCGGAACTGCCACTCGAAAAGCCTAATAAAGCCTACGCTGTGGCGGACGTTGCGGTTGTTGCGGTTCCCGGGGATACGGCGCGAGTGGCGATGCTGCCCTTTGATTCTGAGATGCGCGAGATGGAGTTTTGACCGCGGTCGAGGTGTTGCGCCGGGCAAGCGAAACGGGGCTCACGGTTTTCGTTCGCGGGACCTTGCGCATCGTGGTGCGCGGCCATGTGGATGCGATAGAGGTACTCAAATGCGAACTCGCAGCGCACAAGCCCGAGATTGTTGCACTCCTCCGCGAGCACGCCGGTACGACAGCAACCGATGCCGTGCTCACGGCGCAGCGTCTCCTTCGAGACGGGCGCTGGCCCCAGACGGCTCCCGAAGATTGCAGGTTCTTCATCGGCCATCCAAGTGACGCAGTTTGTAAATGCTGCGGCTCAAGCTGGCGCGAGCATACGATCCGGGCTTTGGATGGAGAGCGTTAATGGTGCGCACCGGAGCCAATTCCGCGACGACCGAGATCGTCACGATGGCAATTAGAGACCTAAAGGCCGCCCCGTACAACCCACGCCGTATCGACAATGCCGCGCTGGCCGCCCTTGGCAAGAGCATTGATCGCTTTGGGGTCGTAGAGCCGATCATCTTTAATCGGCGATCCGGATTCGTCGTCGGCGGACACCAGCGGCTCAAAGTCCTCCGATCTAAGAAGATCGTGAGCGCATCCGTGGTCGTCGTTGATCTCGACGAGACTGAGGAGCGCGCGCTGAATGTGGCGCTCAATAGCCCGAAACTCTCCGGCGAGTTCACCGGAGCGCTGCAGGACTTGCTGGCCGAAATCGACGCCGCCGACGCGCAGATTTTCCGAGAGTTACGTCTTGATGAGCTACTGGGCGCCCAGGATTCCCGCGCCTACCTGCGAGATCCCGACGAGGCGCCAGCTGTGGCCCGCGAGACGTCAACGAAGATCGGCGACCTGTTCACGCTCGGCAACCATCGCCTATTGTGCGGCGACTGCACTGTCCCGGCGGATGTGGCGGCGGTACTCGGCGGGCGAAAGGTAGAATCCCTTGTCACCGACCCGCCATACGGCGTCGACTACGTGCGCGGCAAGGCCCACTTGCGCAGCGAGCACGGCGGCACGAATCACCGCGATATCGCCAACGATAGCGGCCGGAACTACCGCGAATGGTTTCGCGAGTTCCTCTCCGCCGTGCCGTGGGCCGACTACGCGACCTTCTACGTCTTCATGTCGGGGCTTGAACTGCACAGCTTGCGAATGGCGATCGAAGATTGCGGGCTCAAATGGGGCGACTATCTCATTTGGGTCAAGCACTCTCACGTGCTCGGGCGGAAAGACTACAATCAGCGCAGCGAATTCATTGCGCTGGGCGACGCCTTGGGATTTCCTGGTGACGAGGTCGAGCGTGCGGACTTTATTCTCTACGGCTGGCCGCACCGCCATCGATTCTTTGGTCCCGCAACCCGGAACAACGTGCTCGAGTATCGTAAGCCGCTGGCCAGCAAGCTGCACCCGACTATGAAACCGGTCGAGCTAATGCGCCAGCTGATCGAGGACGGAAGTGCAGGCGGCGCGGTCATCTACGAGCCGTTCGCGGGATCCGGCTCGACGATCATCGCGTGCGAAATGGCCAGCCGCTCGTGCTGCGCGATCGAGCTCGATCCGCTCTATGTCGATGTGACAGTCCGTCGCTGGGAAGAGTTCACCGGCGAGAAAGCGACGCTCGACCGTGGCTAAGGAACGTGCTGCGCCGCAGGCGCGGGGAGCGGGAAGGCCGACAAAGCTAACTCCGGAGGTTCAGCGCGCGATCTGTGAATCGATCGCTCTCTCGATCCCCTACAAATACGCCGCCGAGGAGGCCGGCATCGACGAGGATACCTTTGCCTTATGGATGCGCAAGGGCCGCGAGCCTCGCGCTCGCGCCCCATACGCGGCATTTTATCGGGCCGTGACGCGCGCGCGCGCGAGCGCGGTCAAGAGCCTCACGGTCCGAGTCCTCGGCGGCGGCAAGGGCAGCGCAGGGGCCACGTGGCTGCTCGAGCGGCGGTTTCGCGAGGACTACGGCCCCAGCCAAAAAGTCGAGTTGAGCGAGGACCCCAACGCGCCTTTCGCCGGGGTCAGCGCCGCGATGAAGGCGCTCACGACCGAAGAACTGCGTAAGCTCGCGAAATGATACAGCGTCGCGATCGCGACGCTGTACGTGAAGTCGCTCGCCGGGAGTTGGCTCAGCGCGACTTCGCGTCGTTTTGCGCGCATTTGGACCCCGGGTACATAGAAACGCGGCACACGCGAATGCTCTGCGCGCATCTGCAGGCGCTGGCAGACGGCGAGATTCAGAAGCTGATGATCTTCATGCCGCCGCGGCACGGCAAGACGTACCACGCCTCCGAACGGTTTCCGGCCTTCTTCGAGGGCATCAACGGCGGCGAGGCGGACATCATCCTCGCTTCGTACACGATCGACCGCGCGCGAGCGTCGTCGCGCAAGGTTCGCGAGCTCTTCAAAGACCGGACTTGGCCGTTCGTCGACGTAGGGCTCGACCCTGATTCGCAGGCCGTGGACGAGTGGCGAACGACTTCGGGCGGCATCGTGAAGGCGGCGGGCGTCGGCGGTTCGATGACCGGCTTCGGAGCGCATCTGTTGGCAATCGACGACCCGATCAAAGGGCGAGCGGAGGCAAACTCGGAGCTTCAGCGCGAGTCGCAGTGGGAGTGGTACACCGAGGTCGCCCGTACGCGGCTCATGGCTAAGGCGCGCGAGCTCTTGGTGACAACGCGCTGGCACGAAGACGACATCGCCGGGCGCATTCACGATACGCCCGCGATCACGAAGTGGACCGTCCTCCGACTGCCCGCTGTCGCCGAGGAAAACGATCCGATTGGGCGCGCTGTGGGCGAGCCGTTGGCTCCAGAGCTTGGGATTGAGATACCGCGGCCGGATCTGGGCGAGATCAGTTTGCGCGGCTTCGCAGCGCTCTACCAGGGCAATCCAACGCCGGCGGAAGGCGGTCTCTTTAAGCGGGCGTGGTTTGCGAACCGCTACCGCGAACTGCCGACGCTGACGAAAGCCGCGCTCTTTCTCGACGGCGCGTGGAAAGAAGGCATCGGCAACGACCGCAGCGCGATCGCACTGTGGGGCACGGACGGCCGCAACTATTACCTGATCGACGCGTGGGCAAGCCGCGTCGAGTATCCCGATCTGAAGCAGAAGGTCAAAGACTATTGGACACGGTGGAAGGAGAAGGGCGTCGCGCCAACTTTCTGGCCTTGCGTTGAGGATGCGGCATCCGGCATCCCGATCATTCAGGAGTTCCGTCGTACGACATCGATCCCGATCGTCGGCGTAACGGTCGATAAATCGAAGTACACGCGCGCTGAGGCGGTCACGCCGCTCTTCGAAGCCGGGAAGTGTTTCTTGCCTGAAGATGCGCCGTGGATCGACGAATGGATCGAAGAGCACGTTTCGTTCCCCGGTAAGCACGACGACCTCGTTGACACGACGTCGGGTGCGCTTGCGCGCCTTGCCAATGTCTCAACCTTGACGTGGGCTGTCGCCCGCA
>PMUK01000151.1:1592-6961 GCA_003166915.1 Candidatus Cybelea palsarum | reverse complement strand
GGTCGCAGCGAGGCGCCGTGATCGAACGAGGCGGCAGCTTCGAAATCGCTCAGTCGCAACGCTCCTGTTTTTGAGTAAGGCAAGCCAACATTGTAAGTTGATTCCCCCCGCTGCCTTCCGATCTTTTTCCGACAAGCGAGCGCCACCTCGTTGAATCGATATGCGGGCCTTTTACAGGGGCGCCGCGAGTGGGTCCTCGTCTAAAACCGCACAGATTTGCCGACGATATGTGGTTAGACTGTGCCTACAGAACAGAACCAATCGGAGCGTGCGCTTTGCGGCTTTCACTTTGGCGAAGTCGCCCATGACCCGATGCTTTAGGGCGCGACGTATGTCGCGAGCGGAACCTGATCGATCGTCATCCCATCTTCGAAAAAATGGTATGGCGCATCGCAATGGGTTCCGGTATGCGTGCTCATCCGAACGATTTCTTTGTTCACGCCCTGCACCGCGAGCATGCAGAAGAGCCGAATCTCGGCCGGCCGCGATTGTGATCTGGATATTGCGGGCAGTTATTGAAGACCGGCTGACTCAGGTCGTAGATGCGCTTGGGGATCATCACTCGCTGAGGTCCCAAAGCCGTCCAAATGCGCGTACGTTCTTTTCAAGCACCTTATCCAAGTCGGCTTTCCAAATAGAATCCGGCAACGATTCGCTCGAGAAAATCTCCAGCACGTATGGGCGCTGATATCCGGTCTCTCGAACCGCTTTTATCAGCGCCCGATTGTCGATCGAACCGTCCCCCAAGCCGATCCGGTCGGCGCCCGAACGCGGCCGGTGCCAGTCGCTCACCTGGACCAAGAAAATACGGTCCAGGCATTCCCGAACGACCCGATGCAGATTTGGCGTTTGGAAGACGTTCCAGGTGTCAAAGCAAAGCCCCAGCGCCGGGTGACCGACCGTACGAACCAGCTCGAGCGCACTATCCAGTCCCCACAGCGAGGTATCGGCGTTGAACAGGACCGGGTTGAGCGGTTCGTAGGCCAAACGCATACCGCGTGCGGCAGCAAACTCCGCCAGCTCGGCGAGGGCGACCAGCGCACGCTGGTAGACTCGTTCCGTGTTGCCGCCGGGCGCGGCGCCGGTAATAACCACAAACGGCGTCTGTGCCGGAACGTGCGGTGCGATTCGTTCGATCGCCGATTTGATGTGCGCGATCCGATCGTCCGGATCGCTCGGCGCCGGTGCCAAGCTATCGGGAAAGAGCGAGTGCACGGTCGATTGGACCGAACTCACTTCCAAACCGGCTTTGACGATGCTCTCGAGCTGCGGCGCATAATCGTTCCGATCGAGCTTGAACTCGCAAACCTCTATCGCTTCCACGCCTTGCATTGCGTAGCGCTCCACGTCACGCTCGAACGACCAGGGCCATGTCGTAAACTCGCTTACGCCGAAACGAGCCGCGGTTTCGCGAGCCATCATAGCTCTCGGCGCAGGGCGAGGCCAGCACTATCGACGCTCGGCGCCTCTAGCCAATCCGCCCATGAACTCTTGTAAATGCGTGTGCCACACCAGACCTTGCTCGTTGCGCTGCGAGAGAATAGAGCGCAGCTCACGCTCGGGTCCTTCACCGCGATACTGGTGGCAACTTCGAAAATATGCGTCTGGCGGTCGGGATGGATGATGAAATCGCCCTCTATCGCCGGCAACTGGATACCGGTGCGTGCGTCCCAGCGATGCGTCACCATGCTGCCGATCAAGATTTGGCCCTCGTGATCGAGTAAGACTTTTCAATTGCGCCGGTCGGTTTGATGACGACGACTGCTTTCGGCGCGCCTAGCGTGCTGCCGGCCGGAAGTTGATCGTCGGCGATCTCGTACGTCGCGATCCGCACTCCCGATCCGGTAACACGGGCGATCATAAGCTGCCGGATTGTTTGGTCATACCGCCGTCGATGATATACGATGCACCCGTAATATATGCGCCTTGATCCGAGGCCAAGAAAACGCAGAGACTCGCGATCTCGTCGGGCCGGGCCATTCGCCGCAGCGGAATCTCAGCGAGCAGCTTGCCGTATTTGCTTTTGTCGGCCTTGAGCTGAGCGTCCATCGGCGTATCGACGGCGCCGGGACAGACGTCGTTGACGGTGATGGCGTGAGCGGCAAGCTCGACCGCGATCGTGCGCATCAGCATCCTGACGCCTCCTTTAGACGCACAGTAGGGGGCGTTCGTGGGCATGGCCAGCTCTTCGTGAACCGACGAGATATTTACGATGCGGCCGCCGCGCTTCTGCTTGACCATTTGCCGCGCGGCGGCTTGCGAACAGATCCAAGCCCCGGTCAGGTTGACGGCGATGACTTTGTTCCACTCGTCGAGAGGCGTATCGAGGAAGGGCGCCTCGTGCTCGATTCCGGCGTTATTCACCAGAATGTCGAGGCCTCGAAAGTGCTTGACGGCCGCCTTAATCAGTTCGTCCACTTCATCCGGTTTGCTGATGTCGGCGGCGACGGCACAGGCTTTGCCGCCAAAGTTCTCGATATCTTCGACGGCGGCTTTGGCGGGCTTGTCATCGCCGAAGTAGTCGATCACGACGCTCGCGCCTTCGCGTGCCATGCCAAGCGCGATCGCCTTACCGATCCCGGTGTCGCCACCGGTCACGATCGCAACCTTATCCGCTAAGAGCATGGCTCTCCTCAAACGACGTCGCGCTCTCTTCGATTAGGGGCAGCCGCCCGACGCCGCGCGAAAAGACCATCTCGAGCGACCAATCCATGGCAACGCGCGCTTTGCGATTCCAGCCCGGCAGCCGGCTCAAGTAATACGCACGCCAGAGGATCCACGCCGGCTTCCCGCTCAGCATGCGGCCGCCGGGAAGTTCGGCCACCGCTTGACGATCGCCCAGCGAAGCCATCTGCCCCAACTCCTTATACCGAAAGTTACGCGTCGCCCTACCCTTGAGCGAGGCGAGAATATTGCGCGCCAAGAGCGGCCCTTCGCGCGTCGCGTTCTGCGCCAGCGGTGCGTACGTGCCGCCTTTGGGCCGGGGCACCGCCGCGCAATCTCCGACCGCCCAGAGGTGCTGCGCGCCGCGCACCGAGAAGTCGCCGTTTACCTTTACAGCGCCATGCTCGTTGGTTTCGAGTCCGAGGTTTTTGACTAACGGCGCAGGCTCGACGCCGGCCGACCAGACGATCGTTCGGCTCTCGAAGCGTGTACCGTTCTTGAGTTCTAGGCCGTGGCCGTCGGCGGCCGCAACCGAATCGCCCAAGTTGATGCGCACTCCGCGCCGGCTCAACGATGCAGCCGCGCTCTTGCCGAACTTTGAGGGCAGATGCGCGAGCAGCTCGTGGCCGCTTTCGACCAACACTAGTTCGACCGCCGAGGGCTCGATCTCGGAATAGTATTTTAGAACCGAGCCGAGAAAGCCCCGAAGCTCGCCCGCCGCTTCAACGCCGGTGAAGCCACCCCCCACAACCACAAATCGCAGCAGCCGATCGCGTTCGATCAGGTCCTCGGTTTTTGCCGCGACCTCCAACGCCCCGAGCACCCGGTTGCGAATTTGAATCGCGTCGGCGATGGTATCCAGCGCGAGCGTGAACTTTTCGACGCCCGGAATCCCCAGCGTCGAACTTGTCGAACCGAGCGCGAGCACCAGCTCGTCGTACTCGACTGCCTTGCACTCGTGGGTTAGCGGATGGCGCAGCGAAATCGTGCGCGCAGTTTGGTCGATCCCGATCGCGTCGCCCAACTCGAACTGACCGGCGTGAAGGCCGGCGCGTAGCGGCTGGGCGATATCCCGCATATCCAGCGAGCCGCTGGCCACCTCGGGAAGCATCGGCGTAAAGAGCATGTAGTTTTGCCGGTTGATCAACGTCACGCGAATGCCGTGCCGCTTCGAACTCCGGTCGAGTTCGTGCGCGGTGGCCACGCCCGCGAAGCCGCCGCCGACGACTACGATGTGTTGCAAGAGAGTCTAGAGTGCGTAGCGTTCGGCATCCGAACGCTTGAGTTCTAACCCGATTCCGGGACGGGTTAGGTCGGGCCGAAGCGATCCGTCGACCGGGGCGTTCGCGCCGTCGAAGAGCATTTGTTCGATCCGTACGTGATCGAAAAAGTACTCCATATGCCGCAACTGCTTGCAAGCGGCGGCGGCATGCAACTGCACGTAGGGCGCACAGTGCGTCGAGAGCGGGAGCATCCGCGTTTGGCACAAGCCGTCCACGGCCAGCAGCCCGCTAAATCCCGCGCAGCGCGTCGCGTCGGCCTGCAGCACGTCGACCGTCTTGGCTTCGAGCATTCGCTCGAAATGATAGAGACCGTACCCGTACTCGCCGGCGGCGACGTCCATGCCGGCCGGAGCCGCTTCGCGAAGCATGCAAAGCCCTTCAAAATCCTGGTGATAGACCGGCTCTTCGTACCAGCTGACTCGAGCCTCGGAAAAATGCCGAGCCTGATCCAACGCTTGTTTGCGGGAGTAGGCGCCGTTCGCATCGACGAACAGCTCAGCGTCGTTGCCGATCGCCTTACGAGCCGCGGCGATGCGTTGTAGATCCGCGGCTGGATCGCGCCCGATTTTCATCTTGACGCGGGGGATGCCTTCGGCGACCCACCCATGCAGCTGTTCGCATAACCTATCGACGGTATACGACGTAAAGCCGCCGCTGCCGTAAATCGGCACCGCCTCGCGCGCTTGACCCAGCAACGCGCAGANNGGCCCGAGGTTGCGGACCGCGCCGCACATCTCGCCCCAGCGTCGACCGGTTTGCATGCTGTCCTGGCCGATCAACACGTCGGCCAATAGGCTGCGAATGAGCGTCGCAGTCGAAATATCGGCGTAGGTGTAGCCGACTCCGGTTAGGCTGCCGGATTGCAGTTCGACGTACACAAGGGTCGTAGAATCCCATTCGAGCGTCCCGTCCGACTCATGCCCGTCGGTAGGAATCTTGTAGGCCCGCACGTCCACCGCCTCCACGGGGTAGTCGCAGCGCACCGCCTGCGCGACGCTCACCTCTGCGGCCGCTCGTGGCTGCTCGGCAGAATGGTCGCCATCACGCTGCGGAACGTGTCTTTGATCACATGGCCTCGATCTGGATCGCCCTTTGCCATCGCCGAAAACATGTTGTGAGCCTGTTCCAGCGTTATATGCGGCGGCAGTTGCGTGATATTGGGATCCACGACTGCGTCGAAGATGACTGGCCGATCCGCCGCCAGCGCGCGATCCCAGGCAGGTCCGACCTCGTCGGGGCGCTCCACTCGAATGCCGCACAAGCCCAGCGACTCGGCGTATTGCGCGTAGTTGAAATGCGGTAAATCCTGCGAAGCTTCGTACTTGGGGTCGCCCGACTCGACTCGCATCTCCCAGGTAACTTGATTGAGGTCGGAGTTATTGAGGACCAGGAAGATCAGCCGCGGGTCGGCCCAGCGCTTCC
>PMUK01000151.1:0-1582 GCA_003166915.1 Candidatus Cybelea palsarum | reverse complement strand
GTTGCGCGCGAACCAGTTCGTGGACGTGCCGGCGTCGCTGCTAAGAATGGCGTTGCTGGGAAGGCGCTCGTTGAGTTCCCAGAAGACCAACTGCGGATTGAGCAACGGACCCTCAACGTGCGAACGTTCGTGCTCGTCTTTGTCCCACGATTCCTTGCTCTTCGCGAGCTTCTCACGCCAGCCCGTTTCGGAGTTTTGATGCAGCAGCGGCAGCAGCGCNNACTCCGAGTACGGATAGCACGTGCCGACCATCAGCAGCGTGTCGCACTCGGTCATCATTTCGTAACTAGGACGCGTGCCGAGCAGGCCCAGGGTTCCGGTAACGAACGGGAGATCGTCGGGCAAAACGTCCTTGCCGAGCAATGCTTTGGCTACCCCGGCGCCCAACCGGTCGGCGACGGCGATCAGCTCGTGCGAAGCTTTTACCGCGCCCGCGCCAACCAGCATCGCGACTTTTTTCCCGGCGTTGAGCAGTTCGGCGGCCCGTTCTAAGTCGGATCGCTCGGGGACGACGATGGGAGCCGAATAGCCGATGCCGCTAGGCACCATGTTGTGCTTGTGCGGCGGCATTGCGACCGCTTCCTGTTCCTGAATGTCCTTCGGAACGATCACGCACGTAACCGTCCGATATGCGGCCGCGGTGCGCACCGCACGGTCGATAATGTGGCGCATCGCCGCCGGACTGGACACCGTGTACGTGTAGGCGCTCACATCCTGCATGAGGACTTGAAGATCGACCTCTTGCTGGTACGAGCCGCCCATTGCCGTCGCCGCCGCTTGCCCGACGATGGCAACCACCGGCACATGATCCATCTTCGCATCGTATAAGCCGTTGAGAAGGTGGATGGCTCCGGGCCCTGAGGTTGCCAAGCAGATCCCGGTCTCGCCGGTATATTTGGCGTGGGCGCACGCCATGAATGCGGCCTGCTCTTCATGCCGAACTTGAATGAACTCGAGCTTGTCGCCGATGCGATCGAAGGCGCCGAGAATGCCGTTGATGCCGTCGCCCGGATAACCGTAGATTCTATAGAACCCCCAGTCGACAAGCCGCTGTAAGAGAAAATCGCTCGTCGTTACCATGCTGCCTCGATGAATCGTTTGAGAAAATCGAGTAACATATACCCGGTAAGGGTGCGATGGAAACCCGCCTTTCGCGCACGCGCGGTTTGGACGACTCGCTAATTGGGAAAGTCGCAGCCGCGACACCTTTGGACGACAATCTTGAAGAAATTGACCTCGATCTCAGGGAAGGCCGCTTTCAACGCTGGCTCGCGCTGGTCGCCGGCTTGTCCAGTGCACTCAGCGGCCTCGAAGTAACCTACGAGCATTACAAAGGAAGCTACAGCCGCCGCGTCATGTATACGCCGCTCGCGCTCAGCGCGGCGCTGGCGGCGAGCGGGATCGAGCGCCTCTACAGCCATCAGGCGCAGGCGCTCACGGCGGCGTGGCAGGGCCCGACGATCGTGACCACGGGCACCGCCTCCGGCAAGTCGCTGTGCTTCAACCTGCCGGTCCTCGACGTCCTGCTCCGCGATGCGAAGGCCCGCGCGCTCTACCTCTATCCGACCAAGGCGCTCGCGCG
>PMUK01000074.1 GCA_003166915.1 Candidatus Cybelea palsarum | reverse complement strand
CAGTCGGAGCCAATCCTCGGACAGCAGCCATTCGACTTGCTGTACGCGCGCTTCGACCGAAGGTTGAAGAAGTCGGAAGCCGCCGGACGCGACCTGAAAAAGCTGGACGATGGAATGGACAGCCTCTTCGTCGTGGAGCGACCCCTCCCGCCACCCCTCCCTGAAATCTCCCGCACCCCTCCCGATTAACCCCCTGGAGCCTCCCAAATCCGCCTTACATCTCCCGATTGCCGACCCCTCTCAATCGGGGGTGGAGTCGTAGATTACGCACCAATCGTTTGTAAAGCGCACATTTTGGCGTGGCGTACGTCCCGCGCGCGGCCATTTTTCAATCGCATCACCGCGCCGTCCGGGACCGCTAGGGCATCGGGAACACACGGCGACTTGTCTCGCTTTGAACGTGGGCGCGGCACTAAATCCAATCGCAGGGGCGACGCGAGCCACACCGTTGGCAAAGCGGTCCCCCGAAATCAGCCCCATGACCCAGACAGGGGCGCTCACGCCATAGCGGGTCAGCCCGTCGACAGATTGTCCACGCCTCGACCTAAAATCGGTCCTGAAGGTAAGCGAGCGCCTGCTGGATTCAAGCAAAATAAAAGGGCATCGCATTGCGCGATGAGTAAAACTTGCGTATACTATGCGTATCACCAACCCTAAAAAGGACTATAACGAGATGGCAGACCCAAATAATCCGATGACCTCTCCGTCAGACGCCGTATCGAGCTCTTCGCCAGACGCCGATCAGACCAAGCGTGTCAACGTGATCTTTTCGAATAGCACCTACAACACTCTACAAGACCTTGCATCGAGCCAGAACATAAGCGTTTCCGATGCTTTGCGCCAGGCAATCAATGTAAGCGATTTAGTGGTCAAGGCCAATCAAGACCCTAAGTCTCGCGTTCTTATTGATAACGCGGGCCAGGTTCAGGAGATCAAACTCATAAGATAACCCTAGCCATGTCTACGTCGGAGGCTTACTCAGGTAAACAACAGCGGTGCGGAGCGTCGCAGGATAGGCGTGTCCATGAATCCCGGTAGCCCACCGCCCGCCGGCCAACCGCCGCCCGGCCAACCGCCGCCGGATCGACCGCCGCTGTCGGGCCGACCGCCGCCGGGAATAGTACTGCTGGACACTACTGCCGGGACGAGCCAGACTCCACAAGTAGAAACTGTGCCAACGGGCGACGTAGTCCTTACCCTAGAGCAGCAAAAGCGTGCCGATTTTGTTAGAGCATGGATCACGTTTTGGCTGCTGGGTTTACTTACGTTAGTCCTTCTCCTCGCCGGTATCGCCGCATTTGTTCCGGGCTCGCTCGTCGATGCAAAGACGGCCACCGTGCTTTGGACGCAAGCAAAGGAATACCTGAACATCGCGCTACCTGGCGTCGCCGGGCTGCTCGGTACGGTCATTGGATTCTACTTTGGATCCCGCGCGGCACAGCAGGGACATTCTAGCTAAGGGATCGTCAAAAGCCTTATAGAGGCTCGCGGGAGCGCTAGCAACGACAATTGTCGCAGGCTGGTACACCGCGGGTACAACCAAGACGCACTCTCTGCTATTCGCCCCCGCGGCTGGCAGGATTCGGCTCTAGGTGCGGACGCACTCGAGGGCCAACGACTAAGGCATAGCTCTGAGGCGCGTCCCGGGCGGAATCTCGGGCAAAGAGCATCGTTCCAGCTCAACGCCTAAGCCTAGCATCGATTGGTCCCCAGGCAGCATCGTCGCCAACGGCGTTTTGGCGTAAATCCTCGACCGCAGTCCTTGCCCTCTAAAACTGGTCGCCCCTTGGTGGGACAGCGGTCGAATGATGAAATGCGCGCGGCCCGCTTTTGCGTCTGGAGATGCTGCATTTTCACATAACGCACTTTCTCCGCCTCTCGTAATAGGAAGGGGCCTCAGACTTAGCACGACCGAGATGTGAAGTCTTTACGGCGACTTCCCAAAGGTTTCCAAAGACGCGGTGCTACGACAACGCGGAGGCGACCGAGACTAAGAACGGATCAACAAGACTCGCGGTGCGCTCCTCGTGGGAGGGGTAACGAAGGCAACATCGGCAACATTGCCCTGATCCATCAACAACTTCGTTTCAAAATCCGAAATGGTCGTTACCTTCGTTGCCTTCGTTGCCGACCTTAGGCTGCCAGTGGAAGGGAACTCCCATATCGCATCCACGCATCCTCAAAGTCGAAACGATAGTATCCCTTGTACGTATGCTCGCCGATTCGGATGTCGGTCCTCTTAATGGCGTACGGCCGCAGCCGTTTAGCAAGGCTACGCGCATCGAACTCTCCCCCAAACCGCGTGTTAGCGTAGGGCCCGTCCTCGATCTTCCTAAGCTCCGCGATGAGCTGCAAGGTCGGAAGCCGGTCTACAGCTAGCGCATCAAAGACGATTTTGCAGTCAAGCAGCGTGCGTTCTGAGACATCCTCGGATTCCGGGGTTGTGCCGAAGAGGCAAACGGCGGATCCGCGCGCTCGGTCGCCAGCGCCGCAGGCATCCGCAATTGCAAGAAGCGGCTCCCACCCATCCTGCGCGCGGTCAGAGAGCTCGCTAGGCAAGTCAGGTTCGGCCCCAATTAGCGCCTCTACCGCACGCTTTGCCCATTGTTCAATCCGGGAACGCAGCAAATCAGCTTCCTTTCTCACGTTACGGAGGCGGAATCGTTCGGCGAACTCCCCAGGAAGCTTCCGAGAGAGTTCAATCCGAATGCTGCGGTCCGTTACAGTGTCAGGCAATTCACCTATTCCGGCGATTGCCTTTGGTCCAAATACTGAAAAGTCTTTGACCTCGTGATCCCGACCTTGGCAAAGCGTCGCGACACCGCCGCGCACTGACCCAGCATTCAGAATGCCACGCAAGGCCTCGGTGTACTCCTGCCCGGCATTAAATGCGGTGTCCGATTCGTCGAGCAGCAAGATACACGAGTCCTTTGCGACCTTTCGGACAAGCGCAGCAGCGGAGGTCCGTGCAGTATAAAATGGCTCTTTGACGAGAAGCTTCATCACTTCAAGTGCCCTGCTTTTCCCGCATCGCCGCTGGGGACTTCCGATATTTAGATACGGCGTGGCGTCAGCGGCTTCGATGGCATGCGTATGCAGAACCCAAAGCGCCATGGCCAGATTCGCCTCCTTGTCCACCACGACGAATCGGCGAATGAATCGCTCGACATCGCCAAGGAGCGCGCCTGGGTCCTCGATTGGTGGTGCCTCAACCAACGTTGCGAACCTGAACTNNAATGATTCCCATCCCTGAGAGATCAAATCGCTTGCGTCGCCTTTCTCGGCTACATCCGGTAAATTCTCAATAATGCGGACCGCACGAGCAACGTCGAGCAACCCTTCGGCCCGATCTCGGGCAGCCTTTCGTCCCGGCTCATCGTTATCAGCAACAACGATGACCGATCCGCCATTGAAGTGTTGCATGAATTCCTCGGTCCATTTCCATCCCGCACCCCCAGCATTCGTAGTCGCACAGAAGCCGAAGTCGGAGAGGATGTCCACGTCTTTCTCGCCTTCGACGACAATGATGACCTCGCCGCCCTCAACGCCCGCGAGGAGCTCCGGCAGGCGATAAGGGACACGGTCGACGCCCTCAAGATTCCAAATTCGCTTGCCTGTCGCGTCGATACGGTATTGTCGGAAATCTTTAGGATCGCCTCGCTCAACGAAGTATAATTGCTTGTTGCCGACGTCCACATAACGGTACGTGGCGGTGGTCTTCCACGGTTCCCCGTTCGTTGCTTTACTCTGAATGCTCATCTAGATGGCCCCTCCCACGCTGTTCTGGGCGAGAAAATGCTCAAGGTCCCGTGCGCGGACCAATTTTCTTGCGCCTACTCGTACGGATGGCAATTCGGTCCTGGCAATTAGATTGATAACGTGTCGCGTGCTGACTGAGAGCAAAGCCGCGACCTCGGGGACGCTAAGGCACCTGAGTTCCAGAGCACCTGGCGGATTGTCTTTTTTTAAGTAATTTAAGTTTTTCAAAATGAGGGCTCCAAATTAAGAATAGTTTTAATAAGATGATGAGCTGCGCACGCCTTAATGCAGATGCAACACCTCTATGTAATAATTGTGCCACATCAAGCGCCTTACCACAAGATACTTCGTGACTCGCATTTTACGCGGGCGCACCGGGTGCGTGATTTTCACCGTTTTTCGTCTTGTGGTAAGACGCTTGATGTGGCACAATTATTCTAAATACCAGATGAAGCAAACAATTCAAACTTTTTTAAATGCCTTACGGGCGGATCTCGGCCGATGAACCATTGTCTCGCGGATAAGGAAAAGCCGGTGAAGAGGAAACGACGACTCCGAGGGGAGGGCTGCGTGTGCCGCCGCGCTAGCGATGGCCTCTGGGTTGGTACCGTCTCGCTGGGCGTTGATCGGAAAACTGGTCGCCGAAAGCGCAGGGTGGTGTATGGCCGCACTCAACGCGAGGTCGTTAACGAGCTCAAGGCTATCCGCGGCGAGGTCGACGCCGGAGGCTCGGGAGAGAGATCGAAAACGACCGTTAGCGAATGGGTTGAAGCATGGCTTGAACGTGACGTTCGCCCGAATGTTTCCTATAACACGTTTGCCCAATTTGAGTCTGCCTGGAGATTACATGCAAATCCGCTAGTTGGCAGCGAGAGGCTTCAGGCCTTTAGCCCTGACAGCGTTGCAAAAGCATACTCCCGCCTTCGAAAAGATGGGGTCGGAGGGCGCACGATCCAGGTTGTAGCGCAAGTTATGCGTTCGGCGTTCGACGCGGCAATCCAGCACGAACGATTTAACCGCGCGAATCCCTGGCGCGGTGTGAAAGTCCCTCGCCATCTGTCTAAGGAAATACGGGTTCTAGACTCTGGCGAAACCAAACGATTTGCCGCAACTGCTCGTGGCGATAGGTTCGAGGCTCTTTGGATCGTATTGCTCACCGGCGGCCTCCGGATCGGGGAGGCTCTTGGACTCGAATGGACAGACGTAGACCTGATCACCGGACGAGTCGAATTACGGCAGCAGTCGATTGAGATCCATGGCGTTCCCACCATTGGGCCACTAAAGACCAGGAGCTCCCGGCGAGTCATCAGCCTCGGCAATACGGCTATTGACGCGCTCCGCCAGCGACGCAAGATAACAAATCAGGAGGGGCACTCGTCACCCTACGTCTTCACCACGCAGACTGGCCGCCTACTCAGCAGAAGCAATCTTCGGCTGCGTCATTTCATCCCTATTTGCGAAAAAGCCGGGCTCAAAGGCTTGACCCCTCATGGCTTGCGGCATTCGATGACGAGCCATGCTATCGCAGCCGGGCTCTCTCCCGTTGTTGTGGCGGCGAGGCTTGGACATGCTTCTACGCAAATGACGCTCGATCGCTATGGGCACGTCCTACCAGGTCAGCAACGCGAAGCGGCTGCCGTTCTCGAATCGCATCTCGGACTAAAATGAGAACCATGCGAAAATAGGCTACAAATAGTGTACAGGAGCGAGGCGATGGCGATTTAAATGTAACCGTGAAGCCATAAGAAAAGCCTGACAGTATCAGGCTTTCTGGCACTTAGCCGACGGCCGGACTTGAACCGGCGACCTATTGTTTACGAAACAATTGCTCTACCAACTGAGCTACGTCGGCGATGCAGCGCGCCCGCGCGTCGCTGGTCGGCGGTCCTTCCACGGAGTCTTCGTCGCCCCTTCCGGCCCTCACTTCGAGTGGCGTAGCTTCGGCCCTCGATTAAGGTACATCGTGAAAAGTCCCCCGCTTGGCGCTCTCGTCGAGGTCGAGGTCGTCGAGTAGATAATACACGATCTTGCGGTCGTCGAAGCCCACTTTGGCAAGCGAACGCCCTGCGATTTCGACGACCTCGTGGATATGGCCAGTACGGCCCGCGTACGCATAGTTGACGGCCGTGTAGTTGGGATCGTCGGGTTTTGGATGCGGCGTGGCCTTCACGCCGCGCAGCGGCGTCCGATGTCGGTGCATGGGCGCGAGGTTCGACACGGCTATTTCCGAAGCATCGTTCATGATTATCGAGTATCGAGGCAAGCGGCCGAAGATCGCCCCATCGGCTTTCGTCGCGCCCAATGCCGTGCTGATCGGCGACGTCGAAGTCGGCGCAGAGTCCAGCATCTGGTTTGGAACCGTTTTGCGCGGCGACAACGGACCGATTCGGATCGGCGCGCGCACGTCGATTCAGGATAACGCAGTCGTCCACGTCAGCGAACGGGGCGGCACGTTCGTCGGCGACGACGTGACGGTCGGCCACTGCGCGGTGATGGAAGATTGCACGATTGAACGCTACGCCCTGATCGGAAGCAATGCGACGCTGCTCAACGGATGCACGATCGGCGAAGGCACCTTGATTGCTGCCGGCAGCGTCGTCGGGCAAAATGCGGCGATTCCGGCGCGCGTCGTTGCGGCGGGTGCGCCGGCTACGGTGAAAAAGGCTCTGGAAGGCGAGGCTGCCAAGTGGATCGAGATCTCCTCACAAGAGTACGTCAAGCTCTCGCGGATGTATCTCGCTCAGAGCATCGGCGCGGTCGAAGACCAGAGAATCATTTAGCTCGGATGCACCGTCGTCCAAATAAGAACGACGTTGAGCCCGAGAATCGTGACGGCCGCGCACACGGCCAGCGCGGTCACAAACGGACGGTTCACCATGTCGCCCATGATTTTTCGATGCGCTCCCAACAGCACCAGCGCAATCACCGGGACCGGCAATACGAAGCTCAAGATTACTTGGCTGATGATGAGCGTTTGCGTGACGTTGAGCCCGAGCGCCACGACGACGACTGCCGGCAGCATCGTGATCACCCGGCGAACCCAAAGCGGCACGGTGAAACCGATGAAGCTTTGCATGATCACTTGGCCGGCCATCGTCCCGACGACCGAGCTCGAGATCCCCGACGCCATCAGCGAGATCAAGAAAACGACCGCCGCGAGATTGCCGAGCAGCGGCGTTAAGGTGCGATAGGCCGTCGCAATATCGGCGACGTTAGCATGCCCGGTCGTATTGAAAACCGCTGCCGCCATGTACATCATTGCCAAGTTAACCAAACCTGCGATGGTCAGCGCGACGATCACGTCGACGTACGAAAAGCGTACGATGCGCCTGATGTCGCGGCGATTCTTGCCGACGATTCGATCCTGAGTTAGGGCGGAGTGCAGGTAAATCGCATGCGGCATGACGGTGGCGCCGACGATACCCACAGCCAGAAAAAGGCTCGAGGGTCCGCCGAGCCAGGGCACGACCGAGTGATAGAGCACTAGATGCCAGTTCGGCTTGGCCAGCACCGTTTCAGCGACGTAACAGATGGCGATGATGCCCACCAGCGATCCGATCAATACTTCCATCGTGCGAAAGCCGTACCGGTGCAGCGCGAGAATAAGATATGTCAAGATGCCGGTAATGACGGCGCCGATCAACATCGGGATGTGGAAGAGCAAATAGAGTCCGATGATCGCTCCGAGGAACTCTGCGAGGTCGGTCGCCATCGCCCCGACCTCGCTAACGATCCACATTGAAATCACGACGGGTTTGGCCGCGTTGTCTCGTGAGAGCTCGGCGAGATTCTTTCCGGTCGCGATGCCGAGCTTCGCGGAGAGTCCCTGAAAGAGCATCGCCATCAGGTTGGCGAGCACGACCACCCAGAGCAACCGGTAGCCGAACGCAGCGCCGCCTTGAATGTTGGTCGCAAAGTTGCCGGGGTCCATGTACGCAACGGACGCAACAAACGCCGGGCCGGCAAAAGGCAAGAGCGCTCGCAGACCGCGCCGCCGGCCCGCTAACACTTCGTGCGCGGCAGCAACTACATTCGGGCTGGGCGTGCCAACGCCGTAGCTACGTTGCAATGCGCACCATCGCTGCGTGATGGCGATTCAGCGAGACGGTGCGCTTTCCGCAGCGCACGCGCATCTGCGCCGTGTCGTTCCGTTCGACGCGGACCGTTGCACCCGGGAGCACGCCGGCTGCGGCAAGCGCACCGACGGCTTCATCGTCGCGATCGTCGAGGCTCACGACCACAACGCAAGCTCCCACGGCAACGCTCGCCAAAGTAGGCAGTGCGGCGCCGGCGGCCGTCGCGTCATCGTACGGAATAGGATGCCCGTGAGGATCGCTGCTCGGCCGCCCGAGAAAGGCGGCGATTCGGGAAGCGAGATCGTCCGAGATTACGTGCTCGATGCGCTCGGCCTCCGCATGCACGCGTTCCAGCGGCACATCCAACGAGCGATGGAGAAAGGTTTCGAGCAGGCGGTGCCGGCGCACCATCGCGACCGCGAGCGCGCGCCCTTTATGGCTGAGCCGAAGCGGCTTGGCCGGCGCCGGCTCGGACTCCAAGAGACCGTCGCCTTCCAGGAGGCGCTTTGCCTTACTCACCGAGACTCGGCTCACGTTGAGGTATCGCGCTACCGCCGCTGCCCGTACTGGGGCGCCGCCGCCAAGCTGATAGATCGCCTTGACGTAGTCCTCGCGCGCCCGCGACGGGGACCGGTCGGATCCAACGGTCAGCAGGTCCGTCGCAGTCTTGTTACCCATGGCTAACGCTAACCATGGTTAACAGATTGGCTCGGGCCTTCTAACGCACCTTCAGACGCGCTGATGCCGCGGACCGGTCGCGGGGCCTACGGCGCCGGGTAATGCGTTTCGTCAGCATAAGGAAGAAATAGCGTAAACTCCCGCTGGAAGCGCAGCTTCACCGTGCCTGTCGGACCGTTTCGATGTTTGGCGATGATGAACTCGGTCAGATCGGGCTCAGGAGTTTCAGGATTATAATAGCCGTCGCGATAGAGGAACGCGACGACGTCGGCCTCCTGTTCGAGCGAACCCGAGTCTCTCAAGTCTGCCAGCATCGGTCGCTTCTCGCTGCGAATCTCAACGCCGCGGTTGAGCTGAGCCAGCGCTACGATCGGCACCTGGAGATCTTTCGCCGTGACCTTGAGCGTGCGGCAAATTTCCGATAGCTCCTCGTTGCGGTTGGCATTGCGCGCGAGCACGCCGGGACGAACGAGCTGAAGGTAATCGATGAAGATCGCGGCCAATCCGACGGTGGACTTCAACCGCCGGCATCGGCTGCGCACGTCGCCGATCGTCAGCGCGCCCATGTCGTCCAGATAGATCGGAAGCTCATTGAGCGTGCCCATCGCACGCGAGATATCTTCCCACTGGTGCTGCTTGATGTTGCCGCGGCGCATATCGTTCATCGAGATGCGCGCCTCGGCACAAATCAAGCGCTGAATCAACTCGTTGTTCGACATCTCCAAGGAGAAGAACGCGATCGGCTCGCCGCACTCGCGCGCTGCGGCGACCGCCATGTTGAGCGCGAACGAAGTCTTGCCCATGCCCGGCCGCGCCGCGACGATCACGAAGTTGCCCGGCTGGAAACCCGTCGTCATCGCGTCCACGTCCCGGAAGCCGGACGTCAGCCCGGTGCGATCGCCGCGCATGTGAAAGAGCCGGTCGATATGATCGAACGCGTCCTTCATCAGCCGGCTGACCGGCATGAACTCGGTGATGCCGCGGCGCTCGCCGATCGTATAAACGAGCTGTGCCGACCGGTCGAGCGCTCCGGGAACGTCTTCTTCACCCTCGAAGCCCAGTTGGGTGATCTCCGTTCCGGCGTGGATGAGCGAACGGAGCAACGATTTCTCGCGGACGATCGTCGCATAGTAGCGAGCCGATCCGGCGCTCTGCACCGTATCCATGAGCGCGCTGATATACGAGAGCCCCCCGACGCGTTCCAAAACGTTGCGCCGCTTGAGCTCCTCTCCGACGGTGATCTTATCGACCGGCTCTCCGCGCTCGTACAGATCGACCAGCACGGCGAAGATCGTTTCGTGTACGTGCGCGTAGAAATCGGCCGGACGAACGATTTCGCCAACGGCTGCAAGCATTTCGCGATCGACCAGTACGGAGCCGATCACGGCCATCTCGGCCTCGAGATTGCTCGGCGGAATGCGGTCGATCGTTGAGCGAATCGGTTGGACTGTCATGTGCGCCGTGCCGCTGTCCCGCGCTGCGCCGGTGAACGCCTTGTGGGCCACTTGTGCATAAGGAAAAATTTACGCGAGTTGTGTGCCATACGTTATGGCACACAGAAGCGAGGGTGCTTTAGCGCCGGCGCTTGGGCAGGTCTCGCAGCACTTGCGCGACGCTGGTCACCGGAACCACTTCCATCCCGCTTAGCGCAACGTCGATCTCGCGAGCATTCTCCTTGGGCACGAGGACGCGCCGCATGCCCGCCTGACGGGCCGCGTAGAGCTTCTCGACGACGCCGCCGACCGCGCGCACCTTTCCTTGGATCGAGAGCTCGCCCGTGATAGCGAGGTCTTGGGGAATCGGCGTCTTCGTAACCGCCGAATAGAGCGCGAGAAAAATGGCGAGCCCGGCGGAAGGGCCGTCGATGTTTCCGCCGCCGACGACGTTGATGTGCAGATCGAAATCGGCGACGTCGACGCCGGTCACGGCGCGCATAACGCTGGTCGCGTTGAAGACGGAGTCTTTAGCCATCGATCCGGCCGTATCGTTGAAGCGCGTCGTCCCTTTGCCGCGTTGCGATGCGGGAAAAGCGACCGCTTCGATCTCGATGAGGCTTCCCAAATGATGCAGGACGCCCAGGCCAAAGCTCTTGCCGATCTCGCGGGTCGCGCGCCCCTTTACCTGCGTTGCGCGTACCAGCCGGCTCGCGCGAACGACGGCGCGCACGTCTTCTTCGAGGATCGAAGGATTCTTGATCGCTGTAGCTTGTGGTTTGCTCGGGTAGAGCCGATAGAGCGCCTGACCGTACGCGTCGGCAACGATTTGCACCGCCTTGCGCCCCTCGATCGTGTAGGACGCTATCAGCGCAGCGACGCCGCGCACGGCCTTGGCGCCGAGCCGCCGAATCGCGCCCTGAACGATCGTAAGAATTTGATGCTGCGACAGCGGCGCGAAGAAGATTTCGGCGCAGCGCGAGCGTACCGCGGGATCGATATCGTCGGGTTCGCGAGTCGTGGCGCCGATCAAAATGAAGTCGGCCGGAGCGCCCTCTTTGAAGAGGCGTTTGATCCATTGCGGAACGTTCGGCGCGCTTTCGTCATAGTACGACGATTCGAAGGGAACGCGCTTATCCTCGAGCACTTTGAGCAGCCGCGATTGAAGCGGTCCGTCCATTTCGCCGATTTCGTCGATGAAGAGCACGCCACCATGTGCCCGCGTTACCAGCCCCAGTTTAGGTTCCGGAATGCCGGCCTCGGAAAACTCGCGGCGGCTGCCTTGATAGATGGGGTCGTGAACGCTGCCTAAGAGCGGATCGACCGTTTCGCGAGGATCCCATCGCAGCGTCGTCCCGCTCGCCTCCACGAATGGCGCATCTTTTGCAAACGGCGTGTACGGCCGCGACTTTGCGACCTCCAGCGCGAGGCGCGCGACCGTCGTCTTGCCTACGCCCGGTGGCCCGTAGAGAATGGCGTGCTGCGGATACGGCGAGCTGATCTTGGCGAGCAACGCTCGAATCGCTGACTCTTGGCCGACGACGTCGCGCAGCGTTTGAGGACGCAGCTGTGCGAGAGCCGAAACGGAGAGCCCGCGTGCCGAGAGGGCCTCAAGCTCTTCGAGCTTCGCTTGAGATGCCGGCGTCTCGGGGCCACCCGTCTCGCGCAGCGCTTCGAGCTTGAGGTCTTTGACGTATTCCTGGTGGCGCTCGGCCATCTTTTCGTTGACGCGCCGCTCGATAGAGTTTTCGGCGTGGCGCTGCGCAATGACGTCGGCCATTGCCTCTTCGATCTCGGCGATCGTCTTGCGCTGTTGCGCGCGAGTCGTCACGCGCTCGAGCGTCGGGTCCTCGAAGACGAGGCGCTGCAAACCGCAAAGCCGGTCCGGCAGATTCTGCGAACGCATCATCTTGAGAGCGCTGACTTTGCCCGCTCGCAATACGACTTTGTCTTGACCGATTACCGAGGCGAGCATGTCGTAGAGGGCGCTGACGTACCGGCTCAACTCATCTTCGGCGCCGAACTTTCGTCGAAAGCGCGCCACGTAGACCTGCTGCACCAGAGAAGGGCTCCTTAGGCGGCCACGACGTCCACCTTGGTTTTGGCGACGACGCTCTTGTGAAGCTTGATCTCGACCGAGTAGGATCCGAGCGCCTTAATTTGATCGACCTCGATTTTATGTCTGTCGATCTCAATCGAGAGCGCGCCTGCGATCGCCGAGGCGACGTCGGCATTGGTAACGGCGCCAAAGAGCTTTCCGTTGCCGCCGGCTTTCGCGCGCACGGCAAACTTTGCGCCTTCGATACGGACCGCGAGCGCCTTTGCCTCGGCCAGCTCGTTTGCTTCACGGCGCGCTTGCGCTTTATGTTGGGCTTCGATCTGTGCCAGCGCACCTTTGTCGGCTTCGCCGGCGAGTTTACGCGGAAGCAAGAAGTTGCGGGCGTAGCCGTCGGCGACGTCGACGATGTCGCCCTTGCGGCCAAGCGCTTTGACATCGCTGAAAAGAACGAGCTTCACGGCGGCTACTCGGAGCCGAACGGAAGGAAGGCGATGAGGCGCGCCCGCTTGACCGCCACGGTCAGCAGCCGCTGGTGCTTGGCGCAGGTTCCCGAGATGCGGCGCGGCACGATTTTTCCACGCTCGGAGACGTACTTTTTCAGGCGGCCCGTGTCGCGGTAGCTTACCGCGATCGCTCGATCGGTGCAGAACCCACAGGGCTTGCGTTTGGGGCGCCGGTCTTTGACGGCGCGCTTAGTTTTGCTTGGTGGCATAGCGTCCTTTCGACTAGGTGGTTGCCGGTTTCGCAGGTCCCGCGAGGGCCGCAAAACCCTAGCCAGGTGGAGCGAGGCTCGCTCCACCACCGGTCCCGAGACTGGCTCGGAGGCCGGATTTTCGGAACGTACGTTCGGATTGCCCGGCGGACGCTCCTGGCGGCCAAGGGGCAGAATTCCGTGACGCTGGCCTCCGAATGGTGTATAGTGGACGGGTTACCCAGGCTTCGAAGTCCGCAAAGGTCCCAATGGCTGAAGCGAGTCGGATCCGGAGAACAACCTTACTTAATCTAGGAGATTCGCTCGCTACATGTATACAGACGAAATGCTCACCTGCGTTGACTGCGGACAACAGTTTCCGTTCACTTCCGGGGAACAAGAATTTTTCGCAATGAAGGGCTTTACGAATAAGCCAAGTCGCTGCACGGACTGCCGTGCCGCACGCAAAGCCGGTCGCTCGCCTAACGGCGGCGGCGGCGGTGGCAGCCGCAGCACCAGCCAACGGGAAATGTTCAAGGCGACCTGCAGCCAGTGCGGCGGCGTTGCCGAAGTTCCGTTTCAGCCGCGAGGCGACAAGCCGGTTTATTGCCGCGATTGTTTCGCCAGCCGGCACTCGTATCGCTAGGCACCGCTAGCACCAGCTAGGAAACAAGAGAGCCTGCTTCGTGCAGGCTCTCTTTCATAGGATCCTTCGACGCAGCCCTTCCTGAGCGCGGTAATGTCATCCTGAGCGCAGTCGAAGGACGAAGGGCTCAGGATGACAAGGGCGCGTTGAGAATCCATAGAAGCCACAGTGTGAGCTACGAACGAGGGAGACGATGAATCGAGCGGCAAGGTACGGTACGGGGATTGGACTCGGAGTTATTCATGTTGGTGCGCTGGCCGCTTTCGTGCCGGCGTTTTTTCATTTTTCGGATATCGCCGTCGCCGCGATCCTTTCTTACCTCACCGGCGTCTTGGGTGTGACGCTGTGCTACCACCGCGTGCTGACGCATCGCAGCGTTCGCTTGCGCAAGCCACTCGAGTATCTTTTTGCCGTCTTTGGAACGCTCGCGCTCCAAGGCGATCCGATTCGCTGGGTCGCCATTCATCGCAAGCATCACGCCCATGCCGACGACGAAGGCGATCCGCATAACATCCGGCTCGGCTTTCGCTGGGCGCACATCGACTGGCTCTACCGCCAGAACGTCGATATGCCGTCGGACGAAGAAATCGCGCGTTACGCTCCGGATCTTTACGCGGATCCGTTCTACCGAGTGTTGCAGCATCTGGGTCTTCCGCTCCAGCTCGTGCTGGCGGGGGCGCTCTTCCTTTTGGGGGGCTGGGCCTGGGTCGTTTGGGGCGTCTTCGTCCGCCTCGTCTTCGCGTATCACTCGACGTGGCTGGTGAACAGCGCCGCCCATATGCTCGGCTATCGAACCTATCGGACCACCGACTGCTCGACGAACTGCTGGTGGGTCGCGCTACTCTCTTTTGGCGAGGGATGGCACAACAACCACCACGCCTTCCC
>PMUK01000233.1 GCA_003166915.1 Candidatus Cybelea palsarum | reverse complement strand
CCACTTAGTACCCGATCGCGATAATATCGAAGTTTATGTTGCCGCTGCCCGATCCGCCGTTCCCGTAGCCAACGACGGTAAAGCCACCCGCCGTAAGCGAGCTGGCTTCGAGGATGAAGACGGGCGGGCTAGATCCTCCCGTAACTCCTTGTACGGAAAATACAACCGCGTAGGTAGACCCGCTCGTAAACTGCGCATCTCCGATGAACGAGACTGTCGTTGACCCGATCGCATCGTTATTCCAAGTCACCGTATAGGCGGCAGCTTTACTCGCAACGATATGCGGGTTGTTTAACTGTGAGCCTCCGGGCGCGTAGACTGGAAGCGATGACACCGCCGCCGACGTCTCGAGGTTAATCTTGTTTCCGGTCGGGTTCGTGATCGCGATCGTGCCGCCGTCAGAATCCAGTAGAATGTTGCCAGCCAGCAAACCGAGCGCAGCCGGGTTGATACCCAGGACTCCCGTGTTACTGATGATCCACTGGAACGAAGAATCGTTAATACCGCTGCTGCCGTTGACGTCGATTCCCGTGCCGCCCTTGGCCCACGGATTGGCGATCCCCGTACCGCCGTAGTTTTGCGGCAAAGGCGTCTCCAATCCGATGATCGGATTCGAAGCCGTGCCGCTCAGAATAATCGGCGCATCGACTCCAACGCTCTGCACGCCGCCGGCGCCCTGGATGACCGAGATCGTTTGGTTGGGCCACGAGCCAGTTATTACAACGTTTGTGCCAGAGAGGAGCGACGGATCGACGGAGCCGCTACCGCCATACATAACGGCGAGCGGAGTAGCAAGCCCGAGGATCGGCGCGGTGCCGGTTCCCGAGTTGGTGATCGGCGCGGTAACGGTAACGTCCACCGTCGGCGGCGTAGCCGTCCGGAACGGCGTGTACGGAATCGTCGAAGCGTAGAAATAGAAGGCCGTCGCCGGCCCGGTGATCGTGACCACCGGCGCGTCGTTCGGAATCGAGACGAGCTCGCCCACGGAGCCGTCGGTCACATAGAACGGCGTTCCCGTAGCGCTGTCGCCCGCGTAGAAGCTCATCGGGCCTTGCGGGTCAGGGAACCATAAGCTCTTAACCGCTAGCCCCGAGACGAACGATACGGTGAGCGCGCCGAAGGTGGGATTGCCAGGGCCGCCCCACTGAAGCCATGCGTCGCTGCCGAGCGGCCCCGCCTGCCCGAGCGCGTAGACTTGGATGTCGTAGTTTGTCGGTTGAATCGGTGCGGTCATGTCGAGGAACTCCCTTCCATCAAAAGCCGGGCGATTCCCGACGTTGCGACCACATAGTACGTCTCTGCGCTCGTCGCCGTAAGCGTGACCTGTATCGTTCCAGGTGGAAGCGGAATCGTCTGCGGGTTGTTCCCGCCGTCGGGCGGCGTAGCCGTATAAAACGGGTTGCCGAGCGGCGGCACCGGTTCTGCGCTTAACGCAATCGGAACGTCAACCTTCGAAATATAGACCGCCCCGATCGGCTGATTGCCCGCAAACGAAATCACGAGCGGCCCGACGTTCGGAACCCACGGGAACGTCTGCGTGTAGAGCGGCCCATTCTGCGGCTGCGATTTGAGCGCCGCCAGCATATCCGCTACCCCGGAGAACATAGCTGCTTCCATAGCGGCATGATGAGCGACGACGCATAGACCGGGATCTGCGGCGGCATCGCACGCGCAAGGTTCGTAACGACCCAAAGCGTTCTCACGGGTAAGCCATTCGATAGCGCTACCTGTAGCGCTCCATCCTGTGGACTCCAGTTTATCCACCCGCCGTCTTGAGTGAGATACTGCGTAATCGTTACGACGCTCGCATCGTTAATGACTACCGTCGAATCGGCAATCGAAATAGGAACAGTCTCGGCGCCCATATCCTTCATTTCGTAGAACGCTCCGCTTACGTTGCCTACAAAGATGAGCGGGTACGGTATGAGGCACGGCACCGCTGCGACCGGGCCAAGTGCTTCGATAACCAACTGCGTGATGCGCGCAAACGTCGTCGGAGGGCCGAGAGCTTCCGCGATAAGCTGCGTTATGCGTGCCGAGACGTCGGGTGGAGTCGGCGGCCCAAGGGGCTCCGCGTAGAGTTGCGTAACGCGCGCGCTCGCTTCGACCGACGAGAGCACCTCGGCGTAAAGCTGCGTGATCCGTGCGGTTGAAGGCGAAGGCCCGAGCGCCTCGGCCGTCTCCTGCGTTATTCGGCCAAAGCCTTCGTCCGGCCCAAGGACCTCGATCGTCTCTTGGGTGATTCGGCCAAAGCCGCTCATATCAACTAGCCAGCAAAGCCGCTACTTGAAGCCCGGTCATCGCGCCAAGCGTCCAGGCCGACGACGTAAACGGATTCTCGCTAAACGGAGTCGTGTTCATCTTGTACGTCGTACCGAGCCCCCACGCGCCTACATAAGAGCGAGTCGTGCCGTTGCCGAGCCCGAGCTCGATCGTGCGACCGCCGCCCGACGTATCCTGGCGCTGATCGCCGATGACCGAAACGCAGTAAACTCCACTGATGCCGACTGGCGCAGAAAGCGCGCACGCCTCTTCCTGCGTAGGGGTATCACTGCTGATATACGTCGTGTCGCCGTCGGGCGGAATCTCGCTAATACACTCCCACCCGAGCGCGGCTCCGTTCGGAGCCCATGATGATTCCTGACCGACTCCGTTTGGAATCATTGGAACGGAAATCGCCGGACCGACTGGAGCGTTGCAGAATGATCCAGACGTATCAAAGGCGTACGTCGAGTCCATAACGATCGGCGTTGACTCAGCGGCAAACCCCGAAGATACTTCCTGGTTGGTGCAGCCAGCAAGAACCGAATGGATCGTTGCTCCATCTTGCAGTGAGGCTAGGTTTGAAACTGCGACGGTAATAAGGTTAGTGACGGGAACTCCGTCTAGGTTAACCGTCGCCGTGCCGCTGCTAGAAAACGCCGAAATAATAAACTCGACTTCATGCCGATTTCCAAACGTAAATGTACCCGACGCCGACGAGGCCAAGACAGTCGGGTTTCCGCTACCACTGGTCGAAACTATTTGCAGCGAGCCGTCCGCCCCTAGAACCAAACTAATAACTGCGGTTAATCCGAGATTAGACCCGATCGAATACAGGCCAGTTCCGCCACTTCCAAAGGCGGTTACGTCAAACCCGGCTCCCAGGATAAGCCCGTTTCCATTGATGTTGATGGCGACGTTAGGAAGGTATACGCCTTCCGTGTTTCCGTTGCAGTGAATCGTGTTGATGCCCTGCGGGCCGTCACCCGAGCCAACCGTTGGCGAGCCGAAAATACTTGCGTACGCGCCAGGCAGCGATGCCGTGACGATGTTATTGCAACTATAGTTAAACAGCGCTGCCATGTGCGTTCTCCTTTTTAGCTCGGAACTGCCTTGACGTCGACGCTGCCGTCAACCGTCTCAGTGAACGTGTAGGTGTTCCCGAGAATGTCGCCGGTTTGGGACTTGCTGTAATTGCCGCTTAGGCTCAAGTCTCCGCCGACTCCGGTTAGGATGCCAATGAGGAAATCGAGGACCTTCTGCAAGATCGGCGAGATCGTCGGTCTGATTTTCTGGAGCGTGGCGACGGTCGTCGCAACTTCGGGGGTTTGTGGAACTGGTGCCATGGTTAGGAGCCTCCTATTAGACGGCGCGCGGGCGCCTGGATTGGCGCCAGCGTTGTGGTAGTTACGTTGTCTCCGGTCTTGACGCCTTGCGAATTTACGGCGATTGCGTCGTCGGTGAGCTTATTGACGGGCTGCAGGGATTGAACGATGAGCCCGGCGACGAGAACCACGATGCCGGTCGAGCCGAAGGCCGCGTTGAAAATGGTCGCCTGCTTTGGGAAAAAAAGGCTAAGGAGTGGGCCGAGTCCGATGAGCGCCCCGCCTGCTATTTTGGCAAGGAGCGCGGGTAAGCTAATCTTCATTTGAGGTATCCTTTCGCAAAGTGACCGAGTGCCTCAGAGAACGTGTTGACGAGTTTATAGTTGTGAACCATGTTTAGAAACACCGAGATGACGCCGGTTGCAATGAGCGGCAGGCCGATCTTAATAAAGATAGATTCGAGCCGCCGCATATCCGCGAGGTTTTGAAGGAGACCGTCGACCCATATATTGCTATCGTCATTCATGAATCCAAAGAGGGTGTGATCGACGCGGCTATGCCATTTCCGATCGTATTTCGCAGCAACTGGAACGTCAGATTCATCCGACATTGATCGGTTTCTCAGGCTTGCGGATGCCCGCACGCCACACCGTTACCGGAAACCGCGGGAAGGCTACTGCGATAACCATATAGCCAAGTATTGTTAGTGACAATGGTAGTCCGCCGCTGCCGTACCGCTTGCGGTCGCAGCGCCTTGCATTTTAACGCTCATCGTCGTACCGGAAACGTTGACCTCCAGCGGCAAGAGAAGCGCCGCCGTGACGGTCGTGGCCGTCCCGTCGTATGCCGCAATGCATACCATTCCAGAAATAACCGTTGCGGTAGCTGTGCATGTGAGGGCTGAAAGTGTACAGCTAACCTGTCCTTTGTTTTGCGACGCCGCAAAGGAAACGGGGCATTGGTCAGACCCGCTTGGCTGCGATACTTTAATTCCTTGCCCTCCCTGCCCTACCCACGCGCAGTTGTCAAATTCCGTTGACGCCTGGTAAAAGATAAAGCCTCCGCTGCCGGCATCGTTCGCCTCGAGAACCGAGTTGCGCGCAACCATATTGCCACTATGGTCGCCCCAAAATTCCTCGCTTCCAGCCGGATTGCAATCGAATGCGAATACGTCCCCCAGGACGCCAAGGTCGGAGCCCTGAGTTCCCCAAAATACGGTTCCGTTATTGCATTGGCCAGATAGCGTAGAGAGTTGTAACGCCTGCGGCACATAGGTCGCCGCGGCGCTCGGTGTCGGCCCGATAACGAGCCCCTTTGTGAGCCACACGTACCCAACATTTGCGCTGCTCGTTGGACTTGGCTGAGGTACGATTCCACCTCCGCCGCCAGCAGAGGCCCAAGATGGGTTGGCGGCAGCGCCTCCGCTCTCGAGAAACTGCCCAGCTGTCCCGGGCGCAAGCGCAAGCCATGCCGACGCTCCGCGATAGAGAACTTCCCCTTGGGTGCTACCGTAAATCGAATCGAATAATGCGCTTACACCGACTGGCGCGGGGGTCGCCGAAACTCCGCTGATATTCCCCATGACGGTGTCATTTGGTATTGGGCTCGGCGTCACTGGAGTTCCGCCGGGTCCAGCGTAATTCGGGCCGCAAACAGCTAGGCCGCTCGAATCGGTATAGCACCCGCTTGGAAGCGGCGAAGCGCCGATAGCAACGAGCCGAAAAGGTCCGAGAACGCTCACCAGCGTCACTAAGAGCGCGAGCCCGATGAGGCCGGTAAAAAGACGTTTCATCTAAGGGTATCCTCCGCCGTATTGAGTATTGCGACGCCACCGCGATCCGGTGTAACGCGATCGATTCGTCTGCAGGTTTATTCGGTCGTAAGACCGATAGCTCTTGGCCCAAAAAAGCATCTTGTTCGTTTGGTCGCGGTACTGCTCGGCCGCCCAATCTCGCGTGCGTGAGTTGGCCGAGTCATCGGCTGCGAGCATTCGGTCGACGAGCCCGGCGACGAGCAGGTTGAGAAAGTTGTTTGGAAACCAAATCCGCTGTCCGACGTTTGTGAGGCAGCGCGGTTGTGCCGTCGCCGCGTTCCAAGTGTACGGGCCGACGTAGGCGTCACTGATGCACATATCGACCACGAGGTTCGGAATCGGATTCCCGTGCGTATCGAGTTGCGCCGAGGCGTTCGGAGGCGGAACGATGATGAGGTCGCCGCCGTGAATCGCGTACTTTCCACGATTGCAGCCTGGCGACCAAGGAGCCGTGAACGATACGAGGTTCGAGTAGTTCGGCATCGGAAAGGTCGTCGGCGGCGCCACCGTCCACGATGGAACGAACATTCCCGCGTTCGCGGTCGGGCCATCGCTGTTGGCGTTCGGAGTACCGAACCCGGTCGAATCGTAGTACCCGATCTGCTGGCCCTGCAACGTCTCAATATCGGTCTTCGTAAGAAGCGCGCCGTTGAGCCATACGCATCCGGTGCCGTCATCGATCGGGGTCTCAGGTAAGAGGTAGGCGCCCTGGCCCGCGACGGTGCTGGTGCTGATTCTTGCGAACGGAAATTTTATGTTTGAAATAATATCCAAACAGACTAAATCCAATTGTCCCAACAACGCATCGTTCGAATAGGTTCCAGGCTCAGGGTCCTTCGCCAGCGTTCGGGCCGGTTTGATTATTTGAGCCACAAGCACGGGCTATTGCCCCAGGTCTGCGGGTGTCTCCAGCGCCGTATAAACGATGACGTTTCCCGCTTCGAGCGGTTGGAGCCACGCTGCGAGCTCGCGCCAATCGGCGTTGAGCATCCGCGTACAGCCGAAGGTGCGATAGAGACCCTGGTTGTCTGCCAGCGGGTCGGGAGCGTTACTCCCTCCGCAGTGAATCATTATGCCGGAGCGATCGTACTGCGACAACTGCGCGAGCGGCGCCTCGAGTCCGCCGATGACGGCCGTTAGGCCATTGACCGTCGCGTATCCGCCTTGAACGAGCTTTGCGAGAGTGCCGGCGTCGACGTCGAGCACCGGGATTTGCCCATAGCCTTCGCTGTCGATCGGCGTGTCAAATACGTCAACGGGACCGAGAATGTAGTGCCCAATCGGCATCCAACATGAAAAACCCCACGGCGGTAATGGATCGCCGCCGTCTCCCACCCCATGGTTCCCCCACGCATCTGTTCCGCACTCAAAATACTTCCATAGTGACCCGTCGCGCGTGAAAACCTTCAGCGTGTTTTGGCTACGGGGCGCTACGAGGTGGATCATTGCGTCTTCTTTGGAACGTAGTGGGCGTGCGACTTTAGAACCGGGTGATCGCGCTTAGGTAAGCCGCAATATCCCGGAGAAGGCTCATCGTCGTAGACGAAAGCGCAACCCTTCATTACTTCTTCTTGCGACTCTTTTTCATGCCGGCCATCTTGCCACCCATGGCCTTTTTCATCGCCGGTTGCGACTTGCGCGCGCCGGGAGCCTTGGTCGCCCCGAACGGCATCTTCTTCGATCCGCCCTTCTTGCGCGACGTCTTCTTCATGCCGCCCTTCTTCATGCCGCCTTTGCGGCCGCCGAACTTGACGCCACGCGCGGACTTTCCGCCGGCGGGCTTGTGCGCTTTGGGCATCGAGGGCTTCTTGGTTTTCTTGGTTGCGGCCACTTTTGAACTCCTTGTCGTAAACACTTACGGGATACGGGTGCAGGTGATCGCTATGTCGCCGGTCGCCGAGGCTGCCGTTGCGACGACGCGGACCGCGACCCACGGTTCGGGCGAGAAGGCCGTGACGCCGAACGCAACGATCGGGTTCGTCCAAGTTGGAGTTGTCTCGCTTTGCGGAAGCGCGATCTCGACCCACGACGTATCGGGAAGCGTGAACCCTGCGGGGCACGCAACGGGATCGACGACCGGGTCCTGGTTCATTATGTAAGCGCGGTAGTCGTGCGTTCCGTAGCACGCAACGCTCCACCCCGAAAGCGGGTCCGTGGTTCCCGCTTGCGCTAAAATCTGAAAGCTCGTCTTCGAGAAGAAGGCCGCTTCCCACAGCAGCGGGCCGTGCAATATGGCCGAATCGTAAACAGCCGAAGACGCCGCAGCGGCCTTCAGCAGAATCTTGATCGCGTAATTTAAGCCAGCCCCAGATCCCGCCATTAAACTTCCGCCTCGCCAGCGAGATACGATTCTGCCTTTGATAGCCAGGATGGGCAGGCCTCAACTCTTCCGAGCATCGAGTTGCACCAGCGGCAAAGAAGGCCGCGTATTTTTCCGGTCAAATGGTCGTGGTCTACGTGTAAACCGTGAAACAGTTCTTTGCTCGGAACGACGCCGCAAATAGCGCAGCATCCCTCCTGAATCTCGCACAGGTTTTTGTACTGCTCCAGCGTTATACCATACGCTTGTTTTAACCAGTTGACACGCTTGCGAGCTCGGTACTGCTCAGCTTTGGGACCCGTGCGCCGTTTCTTGCCCAACTCGGCGACCTTCTTGCGTCCGCCAAGGCGGTCATACCAAAAATCGAGATAGCAGGCTTTCGTGCAGTAGACCTTTTTCTTGTAAATCGTCTCGAACTCAGAGCCGCATGCTTTGCATGCGCGTTTCAAGACTTCAGAAAATCGGTTATGGCTAGTTGTCGTCACCGGATCTACTTCGACGACCGCTAGGCGAGAACCGGCCATCAGGCTAGAACGTCAGACAGGGAATCGGGCGAGTTGGATTCCCGATAAACTTGTCGAGCACTTGGATGAGCAGCGTCACGACCAGGCCCGTAATGTCGCCGGTGCTGCCGGTCGTAACCGCGCGCAGCGACAGGATCGTTCCGGGGCAGTAAACCGTATCCCATTCGGTCGTCGGGAAAACTTGCGAACCGCCGGCGGTCGTACCCGCGGACGGGCTCGTGAAAAACACGGGTCCGATGCCAATGTCGGTTCCGAAGAGGCAGGTTCCGGGTGCGGCGTACTGCGCCGGATAACCGGCCCAACCCGAGTTGTCGCCAGGTCCTGTCGTCTGCGCGATGCCCGGCGTATAGGTTACACCGTAGCCTTTGCCGGCGCCGAGGGGCGAACCGTTCGCCATCGCGGCGTTCGGATAGCCGGTTCCCGCGATGATCGCCGGGTTGTAATCGCCGGCCGATTCGACCACGATGTTGAGCGTCTCGGTTCCGTTGAAAAGATCGGCGGTCGCAAAGCCGATCGCGACCTTTGGAATCTTGCAATACTGCGGCAGGATGATCGATCCGGATACCGCGGAGCCAGTAAGACCGGCACCAAGCACGCCGTCGACCACCATCGGGACGGTCGCAAGCTGGCCGAAGCCCCATGCCTTGACCGCACCGTGCGCTTTTGCGTTGATGTACGCGCCGATGTTGCCCGGAGCGTTTTGGTACGGGTTCTGCGGACCGGCGGCCGTGCCATATTGGCCCGTGTTGGCAGGTCCGGTCGGCGGAATGTTTACTACTGGATTCGCCAAGGCGCCCCCTAGACCGAGTACGGACCGGCGCCGGCGCTTGCGTTTATGCCGCGCCAGTCGCGCGCCATCCACAAGGCTCGGAACCGAATCGCGATGTTCCACGAAAGCGTTGCCGGTTCGAACCAGGCCCGCATGTGATTGCGGAACTGGAAGCTCGCGATGAGCGACTGGCCGCTCTTAGGATCGACGCCCTGCGGCGCCGACGAGAGATACCAGGCATACGGGTTCGTGAGGTACTGATCCGCGACGACTTCCTGGATGCCGTACTGGACGTTCGTCCGATTGTCCGACGTCATCGGAGCGCTTACCGATCCGACGATTTCCTTGAGGACCTTCTCGATGAACGGGTGCCCGACGACGTAGACCGGGATGCGGTTGGACGGCAGGCCGCGATCGGAGCGCAGCAAGCTCATGTTGAGCAGCGCGTCTTGGATCGCTTCGGCCGTCGGCGCGACGTTGCCGATGAGGTTCGAGTAGGTCTGATTGATCGCCGAGACCGGACCGTTCGGCCCTGGAACCGGCGCGAGTAAATGGTTTGCCGAGAAGAGCGGCTGTCCGTCGTACAGTGGGAACGACGGATCGAACCCAAAGTTGATTACGGAGTGAATGTAGGTGTCTTCCGTGACCCGCTCCGAGTCGACGAGCATCGGCGCGGCCTTGCCCATCATGTCGTACGGATCTTCGTACTGCGCTTCGTGCGAAATTGACGTCATCAACGCGAACGTCTGGAACTCGCCGTGCGACGGTACGAGCTCGAGCGGCACGTCGTAGGCCGGAACTTCGCCTTCTGCCTTCGGTTGGAGCAGACCGAGCTCGGCGAACTGGCCGAACTCTACGAAAGATTGGTTGACCGGGGGCTCGGCCATCGCGAAGAGCTTAGGCCAAAACGGCGGCTCCTCGAGCGATCGGTTCGAGACGATCTGAGCGATCCGGTGGGCCTGGGCAACCTTCGAGGATTTAGTTTGCCACTGGCCGGTTCCGTAGTTTCCGCCCGCCATTTTATGCTAACCCCGCTATGAAGATGCCCGTGACAGGCTGGTAGACGTTACCGGGCTGCACCCCGCTTGGATTGTACGGACCTGCCAAACCTCCGTAGGGACGCTGGATCGAAAAGATTCCGTTACTCTGCGTCGTGTCCAGATAGAAGACGCCGTAGGTCGTCGAGTAGACGATTCCGGCCGTGCCTGTCTGATACGCCCACGGCTGCAAGAGCGAGATCGTGACCGGGACGTTTTGCAGTTTGACCACCGCGGCCATGTACTGCTCGAGCAACGCCTGGTTGCCCGAAAGTGATTGGTCGACGCCGAAGAGCGCGCGCCAGTTGTACCCGGCGGCGAGAATGTCGCCCTCACGCTGCGCGTAACCGCTGCCGGCATCGTTGGCCGCGTAGCCGACGATTCCCGAAGACGGGTCGTTTATTGACCGGTTGACTCCGGTGTTGTTCGTGAGCGGGTAGGCCGGAATCGTTGCGGCTGAACCGAGCGCCGTCGTCGCGACCTGGAGCCACTGCTGGCCCGGAAGCGTTCCGACGTAGAGCGCAAAGTGTGTTGCCGCGGCCGGATAGTTGCCGTCGGCCAGGACTTCGACCGTTGCGTTATATCCCGCCGGGTTGACGATCGGGCCGATCTCGTAGGGCTGCGACTCGATCACGCCCACGCCGCCGGTTCCGATTAAGGTGTACCAGGCGTAGAGCGTATGCGCCGGGTTTGCGGCGCTTGCCGAACCGGCTTGCACGACCGTCGGCGCCGAGGTCGGCTGAAAAGTTGCGAGCGAGCCCGCGGGCGTCGGGTAGGTCATGTTGCCGGTCGTGTAAACCTGAAGAAAATCTCCGGCGCTAAAGATAGCTCCGGGTTGTTCCGGGTAAATCGTGTACGGCTGATACTCGCCACCCTGTACGAGTCCAAGCGCGGGGCGGATAGGATTCAACGTAATTCCCATTGGAACCAAATAAAGCATCTAGCGAGCAGCGGTCGAGAGCCTCGCGTAGCGCGGTAGGGGTAAAAAAGAAAAAGCCCGGCCTTTTTTAAGCCGAGCTTTTCCCCTCACGATAAACGGGTGTGTCTATCGGCCGCCTTTCGCCGCGTCCGCAAACGGCGCCCCTGGTCCGATCGGATTTCTAATCTCCTGAGCGACGGTTTGATTGTCGCCCTCCTCGACGCCGAGCGACGACCCATGAACGCGCATGCCGCGGTTGCGAGCCGCAAAGTCTTCGGCGTCCTGTTTGAACCCTGGCTCGAGACCTTGAAGCCGAGAAAACGCCTCGTCGACCGCGGCGTCGTACCATTCATACGCCCAACGCGGAGCGACTTCGAAGAGCGCCATATCGCCGACCGCTACCAGGCCGACCATCTGCGGGTCGCCCGATTCGTCCTTACTGCCCGACCCCCCGTATTCGTAACACCACATGCGAAGCTCGGATGCCTCGTCAACTTCGCTCATTTCCACCGGGCGCAAGCAGCCGCGGCCGACGAGCGCCTCGGTCGAATGTTTTGGATCCTCGCGCGGCCGCCAAACGTACTTGCAGCGCTCGTCCGGATGAAGCAAAAGCTCTTCGGGCCGGTTCATTACGAAGGTCTGGACCTGCACCGAGTGCTTGAATCCGCGCCACGGGCGGCCGTCGATGACGACACCGGCCGGCAGCACAACGCCGCTACCTTCCTTGAGGAGCTTTCTCCCGGCGTAGCGTTGATACGTTCGATAGTTGGCGTCGTTCAGCCGCATATCCGGCCGTTCGATTGGCCGGCGCGCGTTTTGATTAAACTCTGTCGTCATCTATTATCCTCCGAATCCGACGGCTTCGCCAAAGCGGACCGATTCGCGCGTGAGCGCTCGCACCGTCGGGTTGCCGGTCATGCCGTGTTCGATCTCCCAAACCTGCCGGCGGAAGCGCTTTTCGCCTTCTTCTCCTGCGAAGAGGCGCGGCGACGCTGCGCGGAGGTCTTTTTTCTGCTGGTCGGTCATCTTGATTACGACGCGCCCAACGCCGGGTGCGCCAGGTCGAGCGCCTGCGCCGCGAGCAACGCCTGGAGACGGAGCCGCTTTCGTGACCGCCTTGCGAGAGTACGCGCGGCCCGTTGCGCGTTCCCACTGTTCGTCGAACCACGCCGTTCGATCGGCTTGGTTCATGCTCGCGAGCTCGGCCACGTTGTACCCGCTGAGAATCTCTTTGAAATACGGCTTGATCGCTTTTCCGTACTTCTCTTTGGGGTCGTCGAGCCGATCTTCCAGGTAATCGTTGACGAAAACCCTACCCGCGGACTGTAGCGCCGACTGACCTTCGGACGACTGCGCCATGCGCGCCGTCGCACGCTTGTCGCCGATATTGACCGCCGCAGCGATTAGCTTGGCGATCCCGCCCGGTTCGGTGAGCGCTTTGTCCGTGAGCCGCTGCGCTTGCTCTTCACTGAGAACGAAGGGCTGCAACTCGGCCGGCACGCGGCGATCTTGCTCTCGCGGTTGCGCCGCCGGTTGCTCTTGACGAAGCCCTTGAAAGATTTCGCGAAGCTCCGCGACGACGGCGCTACGATCTTCGGTTTCGCGAACTGGCGCAACCGGGGCACGGCCCGCGCGTTCACGGGTCCGCTCGGCGCGCTCCTCGTCTGTGAGGAGGTCATCGGGCATTTCCTCGGCTTCATCGTCGGGCTCGCCGCCTTCCGGTGCGCCGCCTTCCGGTATTTCCTGCTCGTCGAGTGTCGTTTCGTCGAGCTCTTCCTCTTCGTCGCCGCCAACCGGCGTTAAGTCTTGACTCATTGAGGGGTCCTTTCTATTTGAATAGCGCCGTTACTTGCGGCGGCACTTCTTTATTGGCTCGACGGTAGACGGCGAGCACGATGTTTTTTAGGACCTTCAGAGATCCTCGCGCGAACGATTGCTCTTTCTCGGACTTGGTATCGTCGAAAATAACGCCACGGGCGGCTTCGGCTTCACGCGCCGCGTCTTTGAGAAAGTCTCCAAACCCTGGATGTTCGAGTACGTCGGCCGCAGCCGCCGAGTCGCGCCGCTCGCGCTCTTGCGCGGTCATGCCGCCGCCAGCAATGGCCGTCATCCCGCACCTGCTGCGGCGGGTTGTGGCGCACCGTTCTGCGACGGCTGTCCGTTCTGCCCCGGTTGCCCCGGTGGCTGTTGACCCGGCGGCGGTTCGAAGAGCTTGGCAATATCGTCGGGTCCGAGAAGCGACATGCCGGCTTGCGGACGGCCGCGGTTGTAGCGCGTCGCGATCTCGCCGTACGCCTGTTGCTTCTCGATTGCGGACTTCTCTTGGCCCTGTTTCTCTTGCTCTTGCTGCATCTTCGTAACGTCGTCGGGCGTGCCGAAGATTCCGTCGAGCCCGCCAATTCCAAACTTGCTCGCGATCGCGCGCTCGAAGTTGTAACGGTGCATGAGGTTTCCTTGGATGAACGGCGAGTCTTCGAACGTCTTTTTGAACCCGAGCATTTCCTCGAGTTGCGCCTGCTTGTCGAGCGGATCGTCTTCGCCCGAGACGGACCGCTTGTACGGAAGCTGCATCATCTGTTTAGTGAGCGGCTTCGCGCCTTGCGGCGGGTTGCGTTCCGTTCCGTCGAGATTGAAACCGTACTGTAATCTCAGGCTCCAGAGCGCGTCAAAAATCTGATGTGAGACGTACCGGAGCTCCATCGCAATATCGTTTGTTCCGAGGTCCGACTCGCCCGCGCGAGTCTTGACGCCAGCCGCGCTTTCGCGACTCGTCGCGGGCTGCGAAGAGCCGCCGAGCACCGAGTCGGCATCCGATCGGACCTGCTGATCTTGCTGATACGACGAGAGCGGAACTTCGGGAAGCTGCGGATAGTACAGGACGTTTTGCAACGAGCCTTGCTGCGCGTTGCCAAGAACCCACCACACACGGCCGTTGCCCCACGACATTCCCGAATCTTTGATTTGGATACTCGTATCGGTAAGGAGCGGCACTTCGAGGCGCGTCGAGACGGCATCGTTGCGTTGATTCCACGACAGCGTCGCTTCGGCTTGGAATGGCCCGATAAGTTCGGGAACGCCGAAGCCATAAGGCGAATCGGGACGCGGATACGGCGCGAAGCCGACGATCAAACGCATCGGCGCCATATCGGTATCCGGGCAGTGACCGATCATGTAACCCGAGACTTCGTGAATAAAAAGGATGTTGGGCTCTTCGATTTTGTCGCCGTCGAAATCATACTGGCGAGAGTAGGCAACCCAACAGCCGAGCGGCCCGCGATTGACAAACTCCTTGGCCGCGATCCCTTGGCCCTGTCCGACTCCCACGTCGATCTGCCCGCCCGCCGTCCAGTTGTAGACGCCCTGGAAGCGCGAGGCGTAATCGCTATATCCCTGCGGGTCGTACTCGAGCGCGCGGTTCACCCACTCTTCGTCGAGAATATCATCCTCTATCATCGCGCGCAGGTCACTCTCGTAATAGAGGTGATAGATTGCAACCGCAGCGGCCGTCTCGACGCTCGTGCTTTCGTTGGGCATAAGGAGCACGTCCTTGAGCAGGCACGGGTTAAGAACGGCGTCGTCGTACACCGTGACCGGCATCGTAACGTACTCGGGCTTGGTCGAAATCTCACCGCTCTCTTCGTCGACGGTCGGCATGCCGGTGTCGTCGGTTACGGGCGACTCGACCTTGTAACGCTGCATCCGCTCGTCTTTAACCCACGAGCATTCCATGAACGCGGTGCCGTCACGCAACGCCATGTGCAGCATTTTGTCGTGCGCCTTCTGCCACGACATATACGGTCCGCGAAGCCTGTGGAAATCGCTATTCCAGCGGACCTGCATATCGCTGGCTTGCGCCTGTGAGCTCTCGTCTTGGCCCGTGAAGAGGTAGAAATCGGGGACGAAGGTGAGCGACGCGACTTCGGTTTTCTGCTTGCGCAGCTTGGAGAAGACGAGCGGAATCGTTAGGTCGGAGGAGTCGACGTACGGATCGTCCTCGACCCCTTCGTCGCGGTTGTCTCGCTCGTAGAGCGCGTAGGCGGTTCGGAGATTGGCTTCTAGCGCAGAGCGCGTACCGATCGCGGAAATGATCGACTGCCACGCATCTGACGCGACAATGCCCCAATCTTCTTTCGATAACTTTCCGGCGCCGGCGTCTCGAACGACCTGAGACTTCGGACTCCTGGTTATCGTCCTTGTGAGTTTTTTCTTACGGGGCATAATAGGTCGCTTCTAGATGCAGCGTGTACGACTCGCCGCCGTGCTCGAGGCATCGAAATCCTAAAACTTCGGTGTCCTTGGGCCACGCTTGCGCTTCAGTAAGGAACCCGACTTGATAGTCGTGCCCCTCGACGCAGCGAACTACGCGTTTTACGGGAAGCTCAATAGGCCCCAGTTCAAACCATTCGTCATCCGCCATGCGGCGTTTAGCCGCCCTTGCCGACTACCTTGACGCCTGGCCCGAACCCCTTGCCTTTGCCTTCGCCGGGGTATTCGACGATATGCACGCCCTTGGGGAGCTCGACGGTTCCGTGGCCGCCCTTGCCTTTGCCGGTCTTCTCTTTCTGCTGGCTGAGACCGTGAACGTGCTTTACACCGCTCTTGCCGCCGCCGATCTTCTTGGCCTTGGCGTTGCTCTTCTTGGTGACTTTCGGGCGCTGTTTTATCGACGTCGCCATCTTAGTAGGGCCTCGCGGAAGAGGGTTGCGGCGGACCTTCGATGGAGATTCCGGCCTCGAGTTCGAGCGCCGCCATTACTCGGCTGAGAATCATTTCGGCGTTCCCTAGCCTCATCTGCAGGTCGGCGATACGCTGCGCGTGGGTCATTGGGCGTGGAGCTTCACCTTTATTGCTGTCGTGCATTTTAGAGCCCCATCGAGTCGCGCAGTGAGTTGCGACCGATCTTGGTCGCCTTGCGCTTCATGGTCTGCCCGGTCTTGAGACTGTCGGCGAGCGTTTGCGTTGCGGCGCCGCGACCGGGGAGCGACTTGGGACCGGTGATCCCGAGCGACGTCTGGAGCGTCTGCACGGTATTGACCCTCGCTTTGGCCTTTTGACTGACGTTAGCTGGCACTTGCGCACCCCTTTCGGGCGAGTCGGTACATAGTGAGGCGATTATACCACCTCATCCCGCCCTTTTCCGCCTTTGAAGGTACGATCTTGTCGCCGAACCTGGCCGATAGATACCCGGATCGGAACCGAACTCGAGCGTCTCGAGCCAGCGGGCGGCGTCGGCGCCGGGCGGCGGCCCCATCGCAAGGCGCGAAACCTTGTCGGCCGAGAGCCCGTGCACGTTACCGTCGGAGTCCGTCCAGGACATATCCCATTCGGGCGGGTTGGCCGTCGGTAAATCTTCCTGGTAATCGCCCTCGTCGGCCGGGACGAACGGCAGAACGTAGTGTCCCATCGCCCAGGAATCGATCGCGTCGTTTCGGATGAGCGACGGCCACTTGTCGATCTGCTGTAAAAGGTCGTAGCAATATCCGCCGTAGTGATCGACCTGACCCGGATCATCGGCCATGCGGAAGAAGCACTGGTCATTTGAGACGTAGGTCTCCATCCGCCTGATCCTTTGGTGCTTGGCGCGGTGCCCGGACTTCTCATGCTGCAGGGCCGAGAAGGGCTGCACGACGCAATCGAGCGCCTCTTTTTGGATGAACTTTCCGATCTCCACGATGAGCCAAGCGTCTCCGCCGGCCGATTCGATGACGACCCGGTTGGGCCGATAGGTTAGAAGCATTTGCTTGATGATCTCGAGCGCGCGCGACGGGAGCAGAACGCGCTCGCGAGACTCGAGCGTAAACTGCCGTCGATCGCGAGCGAATCCCGTGACCGTTAGCCCGTAGCCGCACGATCCGGTCTCGTCGGTGAGCGCCGGGTCGACGATGAGCGCGACGTAGAGCCGAACCTTCTCGCCGGCATACTGCGGGTCCAGGAGCGTGAGCGTCCGCTTGTACGGATACGAGAACTCGTATTTTCCCGAGAATTTGTGAATGTGTTGCGGCTTAAACGGTTTCTCGGCCGGATCGACCATCCGGTTATACATCCACGCATTGAAGCGCCGCACGTCGACCTTGAGGCGCATGGCCTCGAGCCGCTCTTCATCGAGATACGCCGGGAAGTAATACTCCCACGAGCCGTCCGCGACTTGCCATTTGGCCTCGAAAATATGCGTCTTCCACGGTAGGTCTTCTTCGGCAACTCCGGCGCGGCGCGCGGCTTCGTTGAGCGCCTCGACCCGTCCGTAGCAATCTATCTCCGACCACCGGGTTCCGGTTAAGAGCGTCGCGCCCCAGGACGGCATTTGCGGTTCGAACGACTCGATATAATTCCAGAGTGTCTCTTGCTCTTTGATCGAGTCGCAATTGACTTCCGTTACGAGGTCGTCTCCGTAGATATAGTCTGGATGGTTTCCCGTCGACGTACCGCTTGTTCCCATCGTAAAGACGGTTGGGTCTGCGCGAGAGACCGTGCGCCACGGAATCACGATCGCGTCTTCATTCCAGAGCTCGGCGCCAAAGTACGGATCGCCAAAAAAGTGCGTGACTCTCGGGCTGCGCAGAATGTTTTTGGCGAGTCGCAGCAATTTCCGCGATTCGTCGCGCGTTGAGCGCACAATGCCGATCGATATATCGGGGTCCTTGAGCACGCGACGCGCGATGCTCTTGGCTACGCCGTACGTCTTATTCGAGAAGCGTGGCGCCAGGAACATCGACGAGAGCGGCGAGCGGCGTTGCTTGGACATATCGGGACCGGACGAATCGAAGATCCCGAACATTTGCTTGTGCGGTTGATCGTAAATCGGCCACGGATCGGTCGCCCTCCAAAAGGCAAACGTCGAGCGGAGTATGCGCTCCGCTTTACGTTGATCCTCGGGAGAAAGGTCAGGTCGCGGGAGCGGCGTGCTTCCGCGTGGGCCGCGAGGCATTAGCCCGCCGAGGCGGTCGCAGCCTTCTTGACCTTAAAGGTTCGCTGCTCGCCGTTTCCTGGAATCGGCGCGGGGGCTTCGGGTGCGTCGCGGCGGAGCTTCGTCCTTTCGGTCGGCGACATTTGCTTCATGTAGACCATAACAGCCGCGATGAAGGCAGACTCCGTGACTTGCATTTCTCTAGGGACGAACGCTCCGCCGGCGAGCTTGCACAAGGTCACGACCCCGGCGTACGGGTGGTTTCGCCGAATCGTGAAGGTTGCCATTACTAAGCTATCGCGAACTCAGTTGACGGCGCTTCGCGAACCGGAATCCCGTCTTCGAAATCGGTGGTCGTCGCGAAATAATGCGTGATGCAATCGTACGCCGCGTTTCGCGCCGCGACGACATGCGGGCGAACGTCGGGATCGTCGTACTCCGGCTCCTGCCGAATCACGCCGTCCTTAGTCTGAAGCGGGAGCAAGAGAAAGTTGATTGCGTTCTTGACCTTCGTGTCGCGCGCGTTCTGCGAGAACTGAATCGCGGCGAGATCCTTTTGCGCGTCGATGACTCTGCCTTGCGCTGCGAGCGCTGCCACGTCGGCAACCGGTCGTGGGCCGTTGTGCATTAGCTACGTCCTTCCTTTTCTTGGGGTACCCGGTGTGCCTCGTCCGGGAAAGTGAGAGGGGTTGACCTGGTAGGCATCGTCAGGCCACTTTTCGTTCTTACGGATGCGGCGCACCACTTCACCGTTGATTCCGAACTGTTTAGCCATCGCTGTGTGGCTCGCAAGTGATGCTCGCATTTCGTAAACATCGTCCCATGTTATTTTTGCGATTCGGCCGCGCCGCTTACCGGACTCAAAGTTTTCTCGATGGGTACAAATCTCTAGATGGGACGGACGGACGCATCCACGGTTATCGCATAAATGACCGACCTCAAGACCATCTGGAATCGGACCTATCGCGTCGGTATAAGCGAAGCGGTGCGCGAGCAGGTCGCGGTTGAACCTACCGTAACCGTTTGGCATACGATAGTTTCGCCATTCCCAGCAACCATCAGGAACGCGATCTACTTTAGACCAAAACCGGTCGCGGGCTGGCGTTGCGGCGAATCCCGGCACTAGCTTCTTCCGATATTCCGTTTGCGCCGGTTTGCCGCTTTTCGTTTCGGCTTGGTTTTAGTTTCGATATTGCGTCCCTGAGAATCGGCGCTCGACTTCTTGGCGGCCTTCTTCTTGCCGGCGGCCTTCTTCTTTTTGGACTTTCCGGCCGACTTGAGCGCGACGGCGACAGCCTGCTTCTGAGCGGCCTTCTTGCCCGACTTCTTCGCGGTCGCCTTATTGCGAGGACCGGCCTTGAACTCTTTGATGTTCTTGCTGATCGTCTTGCGTGACGAACCTTTTTTGAGCGGCATCTATCCCTCGTCTCCCGCCACTATGGCGTCAATGTAATCGGCGTAGGTGTCGTCGTCGTCCACCTCTTCGGGTTCGTTCTCTGGAATCCTCACGAGCGGCATGGCGCCATCGACGCTCACTGCGCCACCCTCTGAAAATTGTGACCGCGCCGCCATAGATGGTCGCAGTTCGGAAGGCACGGGTTAGACGCGCGCGATTCGGGCGTCGTACAGAGAAGACAATGCCGCTCGCCGTCGGGGCACCCGCTGATAAGTTTGCCGATCCCGGCGCCGCAAAACGTACAGGCCGTAATCGTCAGAGATTTTGTAGTGTCTTTCATGCCGTCCATTATGCGACCCATAGCCCCGAGGGAAGAAGCGTCGGCTCGGACGGTTTGGAAAACTCTTCGTCGACGCCGGATAGCATTCGCTCCGTGGAGTGAACGAATACCTCACCGAGAGCGGTCCGCAACTCTTCGAACCTTCCTTGGTCGGCGCAAACCAAGTCGCCTACCTCGACGTGCTTCGTATCGTTCACGGAGACCACTATTCCCTGATAAGAGCGCCGTTGCTTATGCGCGACAACCTCGACGCCGCCGGAGTCTCCTTCATCTAGAAGCGGGACGCAAAGAACGGCGCCAGCATAGGACGGCTTCCAAAACGCTTCCTCGCGGCATGATTCAAGCGCCGTCTCGAGTTTATCCAGCGACAGCACGTTTTCTCCCTGGAAGGTGGAGCCTCGCCGCGGCTTCATCTCGCTCGCGTTCGATCTCTTTCTCGACTTCGGTATCGGCGATAACGGCCTCCTCGATCGCCGCTCGGGCGCGGGCTTCGTCGTTCGTTGCCGCCGGACGGCCCAATGGCGTTACGCTCGCACGCGGCTTAAACTGCGAGCCCGACATTTGCACGATCCCGAGCTCCATGCAGTGAACGGCGAGGTCCGTTATCTTTTCCGGGCCGACGGCTTCAGCGATCGCGACGAGCGACTCGTGCGTCTCGAGCGAGACGGCCAAGCGCAGCGGAATCCGAATCTTCTGCTCCTGTGAGAGCTTGCGCGCCTTGGCTTTGGTCGCCGCGAGACGTTGCTCGACGGTCTGCTCCTCGACGACTGGCGGAGGTTGCGACGGAGGAGCGGCGGCGCGTTTCTTACCGCGCGTGCGCCGTGGCTTCAGGGGAGCGGCCTGCTCGGCGAGTTGGGCTTCGATCTCGGTCACCGGCAGCACGTCGCCGTTCATGCCAACCCGAGCTTCTCGTGCTGCCCTTTATACCGTTCGGCCGGGCGCGCGATACGATCGACGTCACGAAACTTCGGGTCTTCCCAATTGATCGCCCCCGATAGATAGCACTCCATGACTGTGCGGCACAAGCCGCTGATCCCGCCGCTATCGGTGAGCGCGGAGAGCAGCTTTATGGCGGCGCTGGTATTCGGAGAAAAGTGAACGTTGTGCATCACGTCGACGCGCGGCCGCGGGCCCTTCTTCCGCCGAACCTTCTCAGCCGTCGCTGTCATTAAAGCCGAGCCTTATGTTTTCGGATGAAGTCCATGAGGAAGGCGCGCGCCTCCTCGGTGTCTTCCTTGCCGAACTTTGCGTCGATAACTACATCGCCCGCAACGCTAACCGCTTTCTCTAGAAGGTCCCGAGCAACGGTCGCGTGATCGTATTCGACAGCCTTCTCGTAGCACGCGCAGCAATGGAAACTCATGTGCGCGGTTCCGACTTCCAGAGACTTATGAGAATCATCGCGCATCGTCGGAGTATGGGTGTCCGCGCGCGTTGTATCAAATGGCCCTATTCCGGTTGCCTGATCCTGCCCCTTCGCCATCGTTAGCGTCGCGGTTGCTGCGCTGGCTGCGGGATCGGGCGCTGGATGACTTCAACCTTCTCGCCTTCGTCGACGATCGCCAGCACGTCGCGCTCGGGAGTCAGCTGGTGATCGATTCCATCGATCCGTATCTCGAGACCCGTCCATGATCGATACAGAACGCGATCGCCCTCCTTGATCTTGATTTTCACGTCGTCGCCGAGTGCGCGGACGATTCCCTCCGACGGCTTACTCTGGACCTTATTATCTTTGCCGGGAGCCAGGAGCGACGAGCCCGGTATGGCTTGCGCTGTGACCGCGACGTCCGAGCCGGCGAAGGCGACGCTCTCCGTCTTGTCGGCGGCCGTATCGGCTGGGACGATGAGCACGTTAACCGCGAGTGGCTTCAAAGTTTTTTAACCCTTCTTCCATGGCAGCATCGAACTCTCGCTCGTTGGCATAGCGAGCCCGGCGCTTGGCGGTAAGTTGTCCGATCGGCCGGACCGGCACGGGAACTCCGTACATCTCAGGATCGGGAAGACCGTTGATAAACGTGTCGCGCATCAAGGCGCGCAGCGGCGCGATCTTCTTAGCGTCTTCCATTTCGAAGTACCGCTCGATCCCCAAACGAAGAAGCCCGGCGCATAAACGAGACCGGGACTTCTTTTCATAGCGAGCGATACGGTCTACATCGCGCCGCAGATCGCGCGGAACCCAAATATCAAGCTGGATCTGGGACACAGGAGCCCCACTACACCGGGAGGGTTAGAGGCTCCTTCGTCAAGCGTGAAACGACCCGACGATTTCAGCGTAGTGCGAGACGAGCCAAATCAATAGGATCAAAGCCGCGACGGCCAGGCATACGTTTCGAGCCCACGGCCACTGCGGCGCCAACTGCTGCAAAATGAAAATAACGATCGCCGTAACGACGACCAGGACCACGAGAAAGATCAGAAACGCGACGAGTAAGTGCACGAGAGCCTCCTTGGCCTTTCAGCCGATAGGGTCGCCCTTCGACAGCCGAGCCCGGTTATTCTGCTCGCGGCGCTCGCGTACGTTCGCCGGCACCGGCTTTCGGTTCGCCACCGCAATCGCGACTCGATCTGCAATCGACGGGTCCAACCGCACCGACTTCTCCACCGGCGGCGCAGTGAAGCGGGGCTGGTCCTCGTTCACTCCCAGTTCCGAATGATTCGGTCCAGCGACTTACCCTGCTCCTCGAAAGCGCCGCGGGTCCCGCGCTTCCCCTTCTCAGAAAGCATATCGTAAAGGGTCGCCGCGCTTAGGATCGCGTCCACGTCGAGCGCCACCGGGTGTCCGGTCAACTCCTCGACCTGCTGCGCCTTCCAGAGAATCTCTTTCGTTATCATCGCGCGCGGAACTGAGAAGTCCTCGTTCATGCCCTATAACGTTTCACGTGGCACCTTTTTTGAACTGCCGGGCGAATCTCTTAGCCGCCTTCCGACCGTGAACCCCGGCCGCCTTGCGAGCACGCTTACTCTGCGACGCCTCCTCCACCGGAACCTTAAAACCCATCCGTACGCCGACGCCAGTCCACTTCGTTGTAACGAGACCCATCGACTCGCGATGCGCTTCCACCGCGAGACGGCCAGCCAACAACGCCTCAGCCTCCACTAACCGAGAATCCATCATTCCCTCGCGTGCCAACGCTCCACCGCCGTCATCTCCTTTCCCGGCGCCGGAGGAGACTCATATTGAACGAGCGGCGTTATCATCGGCTTCCCACCACCCACTAGCAGATTCGGCGGCACAGGGCTCGCGAGACTAGGCGACTCCACACTCATTGACGTCCTCCCGTCTAAAGCGATTCTACCACCGCGCTCTTAGCCCTCGCGCGAATCAGTCGCATACCACCAGAATTTGCGCGGGGTGGGGGACCCGCGGGGGGACCCGCCGCCCCTTGCCACCGATCCACCGCGCGCGCCCGCTGCGTTCCTCTCGCTGCCAGCCGGTTGGAGGGCGTTACTGATACGATTCAAGCGTGATAGCGCTCGATTGCGTACGTTACAGGTTAANNGTTACAGGGTTACGCTGCGTTGGTGTTGTGGCGTGCGTTGGTTACAGGTCGAGGTGGGTGTCGGTAGTCGGAAGGTAACCGTCTAGCGAGCGTAGGTGGCCTCGTTATAGGGCGGCGGTTGGCGCTTCGCTGGCTCTCTGCGGTCGCGCTCCGTCCCGACTCCGCAGTGGAGGCGCCTAAAGGGCGCAGTTTGGCTCCTAAGAAACCCTGCAAAGAAGGGTTCTAGACGAACGGGCGGTGGTTTCCGTTCGGTCGCCGCGAGCTCGAACCGGGCAATGCTTCGTCCCGGGAGCGCACTCGGCGCGCTTGTGACCGATCGCGGTTAGGTCACTTCGTACTTCCAGCTATAACTCGAAGGGATAAGCGACGCGGGAGCGTCTTTAGTCCAATCGCAGCCTTCGACCGGGCAAGCCATGAATGGCTCGGCTTTACGTTCCGAGAAGCGCCGTTCGAGTTGAGTGCCATGTTTCGGGCATCGCGGGACAGACGAAGCGGTGCTCTCGACGATAACCTTGGACCTTGGGATACGGACAGGCCGCGGGCCGCGCCATCCGCTACTTCGGCTCCAAACCCACCCACATTCTGACGTCCGGCCGCGTTTCGCTGAGAGTAGCGGAGATCCACACGCCCTGCATTTGCGGGGCGCTGGGCGGAATCGACGTTTAGTGACCAATGCTTAATCCTCATCGTCGAGAGTACCGCAATCCTACGCCTAGCCGGACAGAATTGCAACCGCCCGCGGGATTAAAGCGCGGGCGGCGGTTCTCACTTCTCGACGGCTCGAACACCGTCAACCTACCACAAATCGCAAATCGGCGTCAAATCACGATTCCTTCCAAAATCGCCCGATCCGGCCAAAATCCAGAAAAACCGCGACGGTTTAAGCCCCGCCAGTGCATTTTTGGTGGGTCGGCCTATACTAGGACTCATCCCAATTAGGGAAACGAGGTTTGACAAGAGCCTACCTTATAGACTACACTTCGGAATACACAACTCGCGCCAGTAGGCGCAGAAGGACAGCAGTCTGATGATTAACGCATACACCGAAGCGCTTCGATCGCTCGAAACTCACGCCTTCGCTGGCGTTCGCTGCCAGCACGGAATCTCGCTGCTCGAAGATTGCAACGAATGCGAGCCAATACTCGACCCCTACTTTTACGAGGAGGCGCTATGAAGGACACGCTTGCCGAGCTCGTGCTGACGTCCGTCGCGCTGGCGCTTATCATCCTAACGTGTAACGCGGCTGCGGGCTTGTGGATCACGCTCGCCGGCAAGATCGGGGGGCTATTGTGAGCGACGAACGAACCGACTACTGCTCGCAAATGGCGCTCGGCCTAGCGTGCACGCATTGGCCGCGGCATACAATCGCGCCGCCGCCGGTAACGTCGCGCGCGGGGTTCGGCAACTGATGACGCACAAAATCGGGCGTGAAGACGTTTACGAAACGTGGGACCGCTGCCGAAACGTGACACGCTGCGAAGGCATCCTAACGCGCGACGGCGCTTCGTGGCGGATCGCAGGCGGACCGCCGAGCCTCTCGGGTTGGTTGTACGGAGCGGCGTCGATGGTGCTCGCGCTGCGTGCGTACATCGAGGGGTGGAAAGACGCTAGGGGAATCGCGGACGAGTCGATAAGGTAGCGGCCAAGAGGTCGCGGAAACCCTCCTGCGAACGGCCCTGCTCGGCACTTGAGCGGGGCTTTTCGTTTGCCCTCTATTGCGCTTCTGTAATCTCGGTGGTATGCTGTCCGGTATGGCAATAAACATAGAGCGGAAACCCGAGCGCGATAACATCGTAAGCGTTCGGCTATCCGACAAGGAGCTCGAACGCGCCAAGCGCGCGGCCCGGAAGCTAAAGACGAAGCCGGGCGTATTCAACCGTGCGGCGATCGTAAAGGTGTCCGATGAGGTACTTGGGTGATGACCGACGACAAAATGCTCGAACAAGCGGCCAACCACGCCGCGCTCGCCTGCAAATACGGCGGGAGCGAAGAGGTTTTAACCCGCGCCTTCATGGGCTTGGCAGTGGCCGCGAAAGTTGCTGCCATCGGAGCCATCTTGCGGGCTGCGGAGAAGGCGGGAGGACGATGAAATGGCCGACCTTCGACCAAATTCTCGGCGTCGTGCTAACCGCGTACGTCTCCGCCGTGATCCTGGGCTTTGGCCTACTGATAGCGCGAGCGCCATGGCGGCCAAAGTGATCGCGGCCATGCTGCACCGCTGCGGGGCGAGGATACCGTCGTGAGCGTCTACGAAATCCAGCAGGAGCGCAAGCGCAACGAGCGCGAGCCGATCGATTGGGACGCCTACCGCGCCGCGCTAATCGAGAGCGGGATGGTGCGCGAATCCTGGCAACGGCGGCACGTCGCCAACTTTGGGTTCGAGTGCGACATACCCGAGGACCTCGACGAAACGTGCGAGCACTACCTTGCGGGCGCCGGCATGGCGAATAGCGCAACGGGCGCAGTGTTTTATTGTCGCAGCCTTCCCGAGGCTTTGGGATTCGTATGACCTGCCCGCGCTGCGGCGCCGAATGCGAAACCCTTTGGAATGGCGGTTGCGAAAACTGCCAGCATTATAACGACGACTGAAAGGAAAAGTAATGGACCCCAACGAGACTACTGCGCTCGCAGACTCGACGCAGCCGATGAGGGCACGCGAGCTCGCACCGATGGCGATGCGCGGCTTTGCGCTTGCGCCGACGACGTTCGACGAGGCTTGGCGCATGGCGCAGATACTTGCAAAGACCGACTTCCCACCCAAAGATATGCGCGGGCGGCCCGAGGCGATTATCGCGGCGCTCGCGATGGCGGCCGAGGTTGGTCTTTCGCCGATGCAGGGCTTGCAATCGATCGCGGTTATAAATGGCCGCCCGTCACTATGGGGCGATGGACAGCTTGGCATTTGCCAGCGAGACCCGGCATGGCGCGGAAAGAAAGAATGGTACGAGGGCGAGCTCGGCGACGAGTCGATGACCGCCTTTTGCACGGTGAAGCGCGCGATCTCGGGCGGTGAGATCGAAGAAACGACCGCCGAGTATTCGATCGCCGACGCGAAGGTTGCGAAGATTTGGCAGAAGCGCGGACGCGACGGACAGGATACGCCTTGGATAACCAACCCGAAGCGGATGCTGAAGATGCGCGCTCGAGCGTTTGCGTTGCGCGATGCGTTCGCCGACTTACTTAAAGGTCTCGGAAGCGCCGAGGAAATGGCTGATGTCACGCCCGAGAAGAACGTCACGCCGCCGCCCGAAGCCACTACGCCCGAAGATCAAGTGCTCGAGCAACTGGCGCCGGAAGCCTACGATCGTCTCGCGAGCCTAAAGAAGCAGTTGAAATGGACCGGCGCGCGCCTCGAGGTCGAGCGTAAGACGGTCGGCTTCGACGATGCGAAACTCCTCGAGAAGATGGAGGCCGAGGTCGCGCGCGGCGGCAAGAAGCGACCGCAAGCAGAGCCGATCGTTGCTGAGGGCGTCGTAGTCACGGAAACCGCTATCGAGCAAACTATTACCAAGCCAACGAACGCCGCGCTGTTCGCGTCGCTGGCCGCGATCGGCGTCGACTCCAAGCCTGCGCGGATCGCGTTCGCCAAGGACAACGGCGTCGAGGTCACGTCCTACTCGAAGCTCACAGAAGCGCAAGGCCGAGCGCTGATCGACGACGCGCATAGGTTCGCAGCCGAAGCGCAGCAAGCCGCGGCCGAGGAGTCCGGATCGCCGCGCAACACGACCGAAGAGCCGTGCCCTGCGTGCCTATGCGGGCCGGGAACCGTACACTTCTACGACTGTCCCGAAGCGCAACCGAGGCTCGTATGAGCGCGCCAAAGCACCTCAGCTTCTCATCGCTCGCGTCGTATGACGACTGCGCGCTTTCCTGGAAGGCTAAGTATCTCGACAAGGTGCCCGAAGCTCCGAGCGACTCGCTCTCCGTCGGGCTGCTAACCCACGACGCCGCCGAGGGGATCGTGCGCTATTGCGAAGAGACGTCGGTCGAAATGATCCCGTTCGAGATCGCCGCGGATATTGTCGGGCAAGCCTTCGTCACGAACGACCAAACGCGCACGACTGCGCTCTTCTCCGACGTGATGATCGCCGCCAAGACCTTCGCACGAAACTACCGGCACCGGATCGGCGTCGTGCTAGAGCTCGAGCAATACATCGAAGCCGTGATCGATCCGTCGATCCCGAAGCTCGTCGGCCGACTCGACCAGGTAACGAAAGAAGAAGACGAGCTCGGCGAGTTCATCGGCGACACGGACCTAAAGACCGGGTGGGCGATGGAGACGACCGATCGTAACGAGTTCCAAAAGATGCTGCAAGCGCTCTTGCTAAAGCTCGCCTACCCGGACTATCGTGTGAAGGTTCGCAACTGGTTCATTCGCGCCGGCGGGCCGCAAGATTGGCACGAGCCAAAAGACTACGAGCTCGACAACGCCAAGCGCCGCGCGATCGCGATTTACCTACGCCGGCAAGAGTCATTCGCGACGCGGACTTGGTTGCCGACCGCTGGCGCTCACTGCTCCTGGTGCGCGATCGCGATTCGCTGCGAGCATTTGCAAAAGCTACGCGACCAGGGTACGGCGATCGTGAACCTCGAGGACGCTCAGAAGGCCATACTTGAGGCGCACATTCTCGACGCCGCGCTCAAAGCCAGGAAGAACGCGCTGAAGAAATACGTCGACTTGAGCGGTCCGGTCTTCGTCGACGAGCTCGAGGCTTCGTACCGGATGCCGGCGCCCGGTCTCACGATTACCGACAAGGCCGCGCTGATCGAGCGACTCGGAGACGAAGCGCTGCCGCTCATAGGGTCGCCCGACGCCCGCAAGCTCAAAAAGCTCGAGAACGATCCGCGGCTTGCCGGCCTATGGGAAGAGAAGCAGGGGCGGCCGCGGTTCACGATCGGGAAAATAAAAGAAGGGGATGATGGCGAGGAGTAGTATCCACCCTTTGCGAGCGTCGCCCGACGGGGTAACGCAAGCGAAATACCGCGCCGGGAGTCCGGCGGTAGGGCACCCAGCGCGACGTGAGCCGGCGCTTCGCACCTGTCGCAGAACCTCTGACGCAACGAAACGTTGGAGGTTTTGCTATTGGAAGGCACACTTACCGAGGACCAAATGGTCCTCATGGAGAGATCCAAAGCCCTCAGAAAGTCACGTTACGCCTGCGGGGCGTGCGGACGCGCACCTATACGCCACAAGGTTGCGCTCGTTTATGATCGAGAGTCGGACTTCATACTCTGCGAGGATTGCTTTCAAGGCGAGTCCCTTTGGCGTAAATACCCATCTTGCAAACAATGAACGCCCAGCAAGAGTCCGTCGCGCTATGGAAATACCTCGAAGGGCGGGGCATCAAACCATCGATCCGGTCTATAGGCCGAGCCCTCCGCGATCAAAAAATCAAGT
>PMUK01000157.1 GCA_003166915.1 Candidatus Cybelea palsarum | reverse complement strand
TCGTCACCGCCCCCACTCGGGCGAGCGCCCTGCCGGTCATGACGGTGCCGGTCGCCATACTTATCGATTGGTGGGCGAGGATATTGCCATAAAAGGAACAGCCGGTTCCGAAAGTCGCTGAGCTGCCAACGGCCCAAAACACGTTGCGCGCCCTCGCGCCCTTGGTCAAGATGACGCTGCGACCTGTTGTCATGACAAACTTGGATGCTATCTGGAACACCCATACCGCGTCGGAGTGCCCACGGGCATCGAGCGTCAGATCTCCCGACGATATGGAAAGCGAAGACGTCGACTTGTAGAGACCCGGGTAAAGCGTCTGACCGCCGATGTTGCCGGCGACCTTAATCGGGTTGAGAGTCCGGCCCATGGCGTCGTTATATGCCGTCGTCAAATCCAGTTTGGCTTGCCGCGCGATGGGATCTGCGATGTACAACCGTCCGTCTATGACTCCGGGCGGAAACCCGGTTATTGCACTCCCGGGAGAGAGCCCCACATTACCGACGACCTTGGTAGGCCCGGTGTTCGTCACGGTAGAGCCCGCGAGGATTGCGAAGGGAGTTGCACTCCGGAGATCGACGAATTCGGTTGCCGGCCGGATTGGAGACGCTGAGCGACTCAAAGACCTAGAACTGCCAAATGCTGGCCCGGGCATCGCCGGGGTCGAAGTGCCTGAACTGCACGCGGCCACCAAAGCAGTCAGGAGCCCGGCCAGAAGCATAGGCTTCAGTTGTTGTTTTTCCATTAAAGCACTCCAATGGTTTCCGACTCCTAGGTTATACCACAGGCAGGCGCTAGTGAACCGAGAAATGCTGGTACGGTTTTGAGGCCTTTCGGGAAGCCTCTACGCGCGCGCGAGGCTCGAATCTCACTCGCATGGGTGCGACAAGAAGTGCCACGGCGCCGCAGCCTTGAGGGATGAGAGTTAGGCCCTAAAATTGTGCGCCCCCTCCTGGCTTCCAGGCTCTAGCGATCGAAGCCGCCGCGATCCAGGCTGCAACGCGTTAAGCGCCGCCATCCGAGCCGCTAAACTGCGAGGCCGCTGCGAGCTAGGACGCCGCGCTGCGAGGCGTGCGCGGCTGCAATGCGAGCGACGTCTATGCACAATCATCGGACTCGACCGTCGTTACGGCCTCGATTCGGGAGGTCATCGCCACGCTCGACGAACAGATCGCACAGGTTGAGCGCAAGATTCGCCAACACTTCGATGACCATCCCGATCTCAAGCGCCGACGTGATTTACTGACGTCGATTCCTGGAATCGNNACAGCTGGGTCCATCCTTTCGGAGATCCCGCATCTCGATCGCTTCGAGTCGGCTAAGGCTGTCGCCGCGTTTGCCGGGCTATCTCCACGGGAGCGGCGGTCCGGGACTTCCATTCACGGCCGTCCCCGCATGTGCAAGACCGGCAACGCTCGCATTCGCAAAGCCCTTTACATGCCGGCGATGGTGGCCCTTCGTTTCAATCCAGCTCTCCGGATTTTCGGCGAGAGGCTTTCGGCGGCCGGAAAGCACAAGCGCCTCATCATCGGAGCCGTCATGCGTAAACTACTGGTCCTTGCCTACGGTATTCTCCGCTCAGGCGTGGCTTTCGACGCAAATTACGCTTGACGCGGAATACGGTATCTATCCCGCGGTGACCGAGCCTTAGGATAGCGGACGACGCATTACTTCGCGCCGGCGTAGGCTTCCATCTCGCGCGCTCATCGCGAGGCGCGATCGATTGCGTCCTCTCCTTCGATCTTGCCCGGCGTGCGCCGCGCGATGCCCTCTTCTTGCGCGGCAGTCGCGACGGCTTTGGCGACCGCATCCACGACGCGAACGTCGAAGACGCTAGGAATCACGTACTCGGGGTTGCGCTCTTCTTCGGTAACGATCTCGGCGATCGCGGAGGCGGCAGCGAGCTTCATTCGCTCGGTGATGCGAGAGGCACGAACGTCGAGAGCGCCGCGAAAGATTCCGGGAAAGGCCAGCAGATTGTTCACCTGATTGGGAAAATCCGAGCGTCCGGTCGCAATGACCGCCGCTACCGGAGCCGCGACGTCGGGCATGATCTCCGGATTTGGGTTGGCCATCGCGAAGACGATTGGGTCGCGCGCCATGCTCGCGATATGCTCTGGTTGTAAGATGCCCGGGGCGGAAACCCCGATAAAGACGTCCACGCCGGCCAATACCTCGCGCAGCGACCCTCGGCGGTTCTCCAGATTGCAATGCTCGGCCAGCCAGCGCCAGTGGGGATTCTCGTACCGGTCGGTGCGATTGAGCGCGCCGCTGCGATCGACCGGGATGACATCGCGCACGCCTGCGCCGAGCAGCATTTTGATCGTTGCGGTTCCCGCGGCACCGCTTCCCGAAACGACGACTTGCAGATCCTCCAAGCGCTTGCCGACGACCCGCGCCGCGTTGATCAGGGCGGCAAGAATGACGACTGCCGTGCCGTGCTGGTCGTCGTGCATGACTGGAATATCGAGCGCTTCGATCAAGCGATTTTCGATCTCAAAACAGCGCGGAGCGCTGATGTCTTCGAGATTTATTCCCCCGAACACCGGCGCAATACGCACGACCGTTTCAACGATTTCGTCGACGTTCTTGGTGTCGAGACAGATCGGGAAAGCGTCGATGCCGGCGAACTGCTTAAAGAGCATCGCTTTGCCTTCCATGACCGGAAGCGCTCCGAGCGGCCCGATATCGCCCAACCCGAGCACGGCCGTACCATCGGTAACAATCGCCACGGTGTTGCGTTTGATCGTTAGTTGGAAGGCCTTGCTGGGATCGGCGGCGATTGCCATCGAGACGCGCGCGACGCCGGGCGTATAGACCGTCGAAAGGTCTTGCCGCGTCTTGATCGCGATCTTCGGCTCGATGCGAATCTTCCCGCCGATATGCGCGAGAAAGGTCGAGTCGGCCGCGAAGATGATTCGCGCGCCGTCGATCGCTTCGACCGCCTTGCGCACTTCGTCGGCAACGGTGTCGGAGGCGACGCCGATCGTGACGTCGCGAACGACGCGCGATCGGGCGACCGTGTGCATGTCGACGGCGCTAATGGCTCCCCCGGCATCGCCGATCGCATTGGCAAGCATACCGAACGCGCCCGGCTCGTTCGGCGTCTCGATCCGTAAGACGAGCGTTAAGCTGATCGCCTGCGTCATGTTTTCTTAGTTACCACTCACCATTAGCTCGGCGACGCGAAACGACGGCGAAACGACCGCCGCGTCGAACTGCAAGTCGTTCGCGACCGAATCGATGTGCGCAAGCATGTCCACGTACTGTCCGGCGACGGTGAACTCGTCGATGGGATAGGCGAGTTCGCCGTTCTCGATGAAGAAGCCGCGCGCACCGCGGCTATACGTGCCCGAGGCATGCTCGGTCGCGAAGCCGATCGTATCGAGCACTAGGACGCCAAGCGGAGTCGCTGCGATCAGCTCGGCAAGCGACATCGCTCCCGGTTCGAGGTAAAAATTGTTCGGCCCGATTCCGCCACCTGTCGAGTTGCCCGTGCTCGCAGCACCGAGTTTACGCCCATAGTACGTGTCGTAGAGAAAGGTTCGCAGCGTTCCGCGCTCAAAAACCGGCGTGCGCTGCGTTGGAACGCCTTCGCCATCGAAAGGTGAGCTTCCCAGCTTTCCGACGAGTCGTCCGTCGTCTACGATCGTAACCAGCTCGCTGCCAACGCGGCTTCCCGTCCGATCCGTCAGCCAAGAGTTATCAATCGCCACATTGCCGGCCGACGCCGCCGCAAAGATGTCGTCGAGAAACGTGGCAGCCACGTCGCGTTCGAAAATCACCGGCATGCGCATCGTGGGCGGCTTTCGCGCGCCGAAGAGATCGACGGCTCGGCGCACGGCCGTCGTCGCCACGCTTGCCGGCGCCTCCAGGTCGCCGAGATATCGTCCGGCAGTCCCATAGTGTGCGATTCGCTTGACGCCGCCATCGAGGGCGACGGGGCCGGTCGAGCGCCCCGCGCGCGTCCAGCTGTAGACGGCCGAAAATCCCGAAGTATTCGCGATCGCGGTGACGGCAATTGCGTCGGTGTAGTTGGAACCGCTCGAGTTGACGACGCGCGCGTCGGCTTCGCGGATCAACCGCTCGAGTTTGATCGCGTCGTCGAGTTTCTCGGCGCCGTCCCGGTCGGCGATACGGGAATCGAAAAGGGCCAGATCGACGGCTTCGGCGGCGACCACGTCGGGCAGGCCCGCAAACTCGTCCACCGCGACTTGGTCCGCCTGCGCGACCGCCCGACGAATCGCGTCGCTCATTCCATCGGGCGAAAAATCGGAGGTCGTCAGCGTTGCCTTGCGTCCGCCCCGGAAGACGCGCATAAAGAGACCCTTGCCGGTCGAGGCTTCGAGCTTGGAAATCGCATTGTCTCGCGCTTCGGCGTGGAAGCGCCGCGCGATGGAGACGGAAGCCTCGGCGGTTTCGGCGCCCGCAGCGCTCGCGAGCTTGAGCGCGTCGCAGGCTAACTCGATCGCCCTGGCATCGTTCATGTTTGCGTTCCGCCGACGGTAATGGATGAAATCTTCACTGTCGGCATCCCGACGCCCACGGGGACGTTCTGGCCGCCCTTACCGCAGGTGTAATGGCCGCGCGCGAGACGACTGTCGTTGCCGACCGCCACGACCTTTCTCATCGCGTCCGGGCCATTTCCGACGATCGTCGCGTTTCGAAGGGGTGCGGTGATCTTTCCATTCTCAACCAGATAGCCTTCGCCAACCATGAAAACGAAGTCTCCCTTGGCGATCTCGACTTGGCCGCCGGCGAAGGACTTCGCGAAGATTCCGCGCTGGGTTGAAGCGACAATCTCCTCGACGGTCGAGTCGCCGTTGGGCATGTACGTGTTGCACATGCGCGGCTGCGGAGCGAACCGGAAGGATTGTCGCCGCCCGCTGCCCGTCGATTGGGCACCCATCAAGCGCGCGTTGAGCGTGTCTTGCATGTAACCGCGAAGCACGCCGTTTTCGACTAAGACCTTATGCTGCCCCGGCACGCCCTCGTCGTCAACGTTGAGGCTGCCGCGCTCCTCGTGCAAGTTTCCATCATCATAGATCGTCACCAGTTCACTAGCCACGCGTTCGCCGACTCGTCCGCTGTAGAGTGACGTGCCACGCCGGTTGAAATCGCTCTCGAGGCCGTGGCCGACGGCTTCGTGCAGGAGCACGCCGCCGCCGCCGGCACCGACGATCATCTCCATCTCACCCGCAGGGGCCGGGACCGCCGACAGGTTGACGGTCGCTATGCGAGCGGCATCTTCGGCAAGCATCTCGGGTGTTTGGCGATCGAAATAGGCGATTGAGGTGCGGCCTCCGTCGCCGACGTAGCCGGAGCTGCGCTCTTTCTTATCGGTCGCCACGGCCTGAATGCCGAGCGTAACGAGGGGACGGCAATCCCGTACGAATCGCCCATCGCTGCTGGCAATCCATACTTCTTGCAGCTCGTCGACGACGTGCGCGTTCACGGCGACGATGCGAGGATCGTAGCGGCGCGCCGTGCGATCCGCGCGTTCCAGCAGAGCGGCATAGCGCGAGCCCTCGATTGCCGTCACAGGGTCGCAATCATAGAGTTTCGGCACGTTCTCGCTGCGAAGTCCGGCCGCCGCGGTTTTCCCCGAGGGCGCGGTCCGGGCGATCAGCGCAGCTGAGTCGGCGGCCTCCATCAATGCCGCGGTGCTTAGATCGTCGGAGCTTGCGAAGCCGGCCGATTCGCCGAAGACCACGCGTACGCCGATGCCGAGCGTCACGCCGTATGTGGCGTCGTGGACGCGGCCGTCTTGCAGCCGGTAGCTCACCGTTCTGCGCCGCTCGCAGAAGACGTCGGCATATTCGCCGCCGTGCTGCAACGCACGATCCAGCAATCGTGAAAGCAGAGACTCGTCGAACACTCGAACGAAGGCCTTTCCCTAGTACTCGACCAGACGGTCGACGGCGCGAACGATGGCGGCATCGGGATCGGCGGGAGATCCGTCGATCAGAAATGCGAATGCGACGCGGCCGTGGTGCATGGTCGTGGCGTAGCCGGCGAGCGACGCGACATTCGAAAGGTGTCCGCTCTTAGCTCGAACCCGGCCAAGCGCGGTCGTGAAATCATAATCGGCGAGCGTTCCTTCGCGTCCTCCGCGCGGCAGCAAACGATAGAGCGACGGCTCTTCAGCAACGAGAAGGCGCGCTATCGTGATGGCCGCGACGCGATTATTGCGCGAGAGGCCGCTGCCGTCCAAGAGCCTCAAGCCGGGAGACGGAACTCCCAGGCGCGTCAAAAAATGGCGTTCGGCGTCAACTCCCCCGTCGTCGCTGGGCTCACCGGTCACTTCCGCGCCGACGGTTCGCAAGAGCTGCTCGGCGTAGTGGTTGTCCGAGAGAAAGAGCATGTGTGCTTCGAGTTCGCCTAATGGAGCGGATTTGTGATCCCAAAGGACCGCCGTTCCCAGCGGCGCTGCGCCGAGGTTGGGCGACGTCGAGGCTACGATCCCGCGCGCGCGAAGCATCGTCTGCGTCTGGCCCGCGACGTAGCGGTCGACATCTTGCATCGGCGTCCAGACCGGTTGCCCGCCGTCGCCGGAGGATTCGACCGTGTCGCCGTCCAGCGATATCGCGCTCGTCGGAGCGGCGTAATCTTGACCGTCATCTTCCGCGTCCCAGTGCGAATTGTACTCGGGCCCGTTCATTGCGGTCGCATCGATCACGACGCTGCCGTCGATCCGGCGCAATCCCGATCGCAGCAGCACGGCGATGCCATTGCGAACGTCCGACGATTGCAGCGACGGATCGCCGGACCCGACAAGCCAAAGATTTCCGTCGAGCACTCCGTCGCCGGCCGGGTCCCGAGCGGCGAAAATCGTGTGATAGCGATAGCTAGGACCGAGCGCATCGAGAGCGCTTGCCGCCACAATCAGCTTCTGAACGGATGCGGGAGCCACGGCTTGGTCGGAGCGATCGTCGTAGATCGTTCGGCCATCCGGCGCGAGGACGGCCAGACTCCAGTCTCCCGCGCCGTCGAGTGCCGGCGCGAACGCGCCTCGCAAAGCCGCTGTGAGCCCGAGCCGTTGCGAGTCGGTCCAGTGCGGCGCTTCGGTCGATCTCGGCACGCTTCTCGTCAGAGCCCTTGCCGAAACGCCATGACCGATTGCTCCGCCTCGTCCGTCGTTCCAAAGCCACGCCGCCAGCGTCGCCAGCGTGACGATAAGGGCGAAGGCGAAGACGCGGCGCTTACGCACGCGCGAGCGCTTCGATCTTCTCCTGTAGCCTACGCTGGTCTTCACGTAACTCATCAATATCCTCGCGCAAACCTTTGACCTGCGCCGGTATCTTGGCCGCCTGGCGAATTCGGATTGCCGCCTCCATCGCGTCGCGGCGCATGCGTCCATCGACGCCCTGTTGGGCGAGACGGTCGAGGCCCGGCAACAAGCGTACGTCGGAGAGCGATTCGGAAGCGATAATCGCGTCGAGCGTTACCATGAAACTGGGATCGCCAAGTCGTTCTTCGAGTTCGTCGACGACGCGCGTGCGCTCCTCTTCGACCAACGCGCCGAGTCGACCCAACGCCGTCGTTGCCGCTCGGCGCAGGCCCTCGCTGCGTTCCGGCCGCAATGCGTCGACGATGGGCGCCATCGCTCGCGCGTCGGCCAACTCGGCGAGCCCGAGAACCGCGCCGGCCTCCACCGTTCCGTTCCAGGTCGTCTTTTTGACGGCCGACGACAGAACGTCGAAGGCTCGCGCATCGCGCGTCTTCCCCAAAGCGGCCAGCGCGGCCGCGCGCACGAAATACGAGGCGTGATTCGCGGCGGTCTCGATAAGCGCGGTCGCCGCATCCGGCTCGCGGAAGCCACCCAACGCCGCCGCTACCGCGCGTACGACTTTTGGATCCCGATGCGAGAGCGCCGAAATAAGAATCGCGCGAACCCATGGCGCGCGCGTCGCGCCGATGGCGAGGGCCGTTTCTGCGAGCACGCCCCAAAACGGTTCCTGCGCGAATGCCGTTACGATGGCCTCGCGGGCGACGCGGCCTCCGTCTTTAGCAAGCTCGCGCGCCGCTCGGATGCGGGCAATGACGTCCGGATCGGCGGCAAGCGTCGCCGCCGCCAGATCGGCTCCCAAACGATACCGCACGTCGGCCAGGAGAAACGATCCCGGATCGAACCGAACCAGTTTCGGTTCGAAGTCGAGCGGCACGGTGATCGTCTCGTGCCGGCGCTCGACGCTCGCGCGCACGCGACGTTCGCCGCTCACCGGGTCCCGCGCCGGTTGCACCGGCAATGCAGCCGCTTGGGGCGCGAAGCCGATCTCGACATCGAACACGTAGGCGGGATGGTCCGTATCGACCGTTTGCTTCTGATCGATCGTCAGCGTGGCGACCCGGCGCGCGGCATCCCACGTAATGGAGACTTCGAGTTGCGGATGGCCTTCGCGAAAGACCCACTGATTGAAGAATTGCCGCATGTTCCGTCCGGTGGCGGCTTCGATCGCGCGAATCAAATCGATCGTCTCAACCGAACGCTGCGCGTTATCCTCGACGTACCGCGCGATCGAGCGCCAGAACCGCCCGTCGCCCAACTCGCCGCGCAACATGTGTAAGACGGTGGCGCCTTTCTGATAAAGGTGGCGATCGAAAATCTCGATCGGATCGCGATAGACGTTGCAGACGATCGCGCGCCGGTAACGATGCGCGTCTTCTCGAAGGTACGCNNGGATCGCTCGAAAAATCTAGATGCGCCACTGCATCGTGAAGGGTTCGATCGGTCTGCGTCGTCGCTGCGGTATTTTCCATGCCGCCGAAGATGAAATCGGAAACGGCGATCTGCGAATAGCGAGCGTACGGATACGGCACGCCGATCCGCTCTTCGAAGCGTTCGATCATCTGCGGCGTCTTGCCGAAGGCCCGTTCCCCGTCGTCTTCGCGGCCGGGAAGCACGTAATAAAAGACCGGGACGCCGTTGCGCCCAGCCTTCCCTTGCGCGACCTCGACGAAGGGGCCGGCGACCATCGTCATCAGATAAGTGCTGTGAGGCACCTCCTGGTGGTAGCGAAAGACGGTGCGGTCGCCCTCGTCTCTGCGGTCTACGAGCTCGCCGTTGCCGAGCGCGAACATACCCTTGGGTACGACGATCGTCGTCGTGGAGCGTTGCTTCTCGGTCGGATAATCGAAGCAGGGAAACCAGTAACGAGCGTATTGGTCTTGGCTTTGCGTCCAGAGGTGGGTGATTTTTTCGGGATGCTCCGGCGTGGGCTTGATAAAAAACAGGCCGGCTCGCGGTTTTACGGCGCGATAGGTGACGGCTATTGCCACGCGCTCGCCCGGCGCAATCGGCATCGGCAACTCGATCTCGAGCTTACCATCGCGTGCCTGAAATTTGGAGGCCGGCTCGACCCGAAGGATTTCGAGATCGACCGCGTCGAGCGTCAAGCGCGAAACCGGCTCGTCGAGCGCGCGAACCGTCAGCGTGCAAACGCCGTCGAGCGACTCGTTTTCGAAGTCCGGGGTTACGTGCAGATCGATATGTTCGACTACAACGATCTTATCGGGGCCATACTGCGGACGCGCGCCGGGTAAGGCGAATGCCTGATGTTCGTCTCTGTCGTCGCGCCGCACCAAGCCCGGCTTACGAGCCAAGCATACGTTTGTCCTGTGCTTAGGAGCCTCTGGTCACTCCCCGGCGGTTTGCAGGCCGCCGCCCACTTCAATCACCGCACCAGTGATAAAGTCGCGCTCTGCGGCGACGAAGAAACGGACCGCATCGGCAACGTCTTCGTAACTGCCCGGCCGCCCGCGCGGATTGTTGGCACTGCGTTCGTAGGCCTGTTGGCGTGCGAGCGTCTTTTCACGAATGTCGCCGGGAGATACGACGTTGATGGTTATGCGGTTGGACGCCTCTTCGAGGGCCAAGCAGCGCGCAAATGCAACCAGCGCGCTCTTTGCCGATTGATAAAGTGAGAAGCCGCGGAAGGGTCTCGTCTGCTCGGAGCCGAGCATCCCGAAGAATACAATTCGGCCGAACTTTGCGTCGCGCATCGCCGGCAGCGTCGCGCGCGCGGCCAGCACCGCGCTTCGCACGTTACCATCGAACGTTTCTTCGTACTCTTCCAGCGTCGACCGAGCGAAGCGCTTGACGACGAGCGGACCGACGGCGTGCACGAGCGTATCGAAGGGACCGTGTTGCCGTACGAGCGAGTCGAGGCTTTCTTCCACGACAGTTGGATCTTCGAGAAAGTCGATCTTTACGGCCGAAGCGATCGCACCGGCGGCTTCGATTGCCGCAAGCGTCGCGTCCGGCGCCGTGTCGCGATAGGTAATCGAAACACCACCGAATCCGTCACGCGCCAATGCCGGGGCGATTCCGGCCGCGAGACCGGCTGCCGCCCCGGTTACGAGTGCTCGACGGTTATGCAGGCGCCCTCTCCAATGGCTGCGACATCTCCGCTTCAATGGCGCGGCGATCCGCGCGGCGCTCGAAATAGCCGATCCACGTCTCGTAGATCATGGGTACGAGAAAGAGCGTTAGAATCAGCGAGCTCAAGAGTCCACCGATGATGACCGTCCCCATCGCTTGGCGCCACTCGCCGCCNNCGCATGCCACGCTTCACGAGCGTGTTGGAATAGTCTACAAGCAGGATTCCGTTCTTTGCGACGAGCCCGAAGAGCATGATGACGCCAAGCATCGAAATAATGTTGAGCGATTGGCCTTGCTCGGGCTGCACGCGCCCCATCAATGCCAGCAGGATCAGCGCTCCGATTATTGCCAGCGGCACCGAGAACATGACGATCAGCGGCTCGAGGAATGACCCGTAGAGGATCACCATCAAAATGTAGACCAGCATGAACGACGTAATCAGCGCAATGCCCATGTTCGCGAAGGTCTCTTCCATGAACTGGGAGTTGCCTTGCGATTTGAGGCCCACGCCTTGGGGAAGAAAGCCCGGCGTTTGCATCTTCTTCTGCAACGGCCCGACGACCTGACCCAGCGAATAGCCTGGCAGGACGTCGCCGTAGACGTTGACGACGCGTTCGCGATTGAGGCGCTCGATCTTCGTGGGCGCGGTCGTCCAGTTAAAGCTGGCAACGTCGCCGATCGGAATCAGCGAACCGTCGTTTGCGCGAACCTTCACGAACTTCAATGCGTCTTCCGTCGTGCGGTCGGCTGCCGGGAACTGCACGCGAACGTCAACCAGACCGGTGGGCGTGCGCACCTTGGTCGCAACCGCGCCATCCACGGCGATGCGAGCCACCGTCGCGACGTCCGACGGGTTGATTCCGAGGACCTCGCACTTGGCGCGATCGACGTCGACGTTCATTCGTGGCGCGCCATTTTCAGCGCTGGTCTGCACGTTGACGGCGCCCGGTACCGATCGTAAGAACTGCGCGACCTTTTCGGCCGCGGGGCCGATCTCGTCGTCGGGGCCGGTCAAAGAGTAGTAGATCGCCGGTCCGTTGCCGCTATCGCCAGCGACGTCGAACTCGGCGCCGGGTACCAAATACCCAAGCTTACGAATTAATTTGATGGCGTTGTTCGTATCCTTGATGCGGCCGTCTTGCATCTGCGCGCTGAGCTGAGCGTAGTTGCCGCCCGTCACGCTGCTCCAGCCGGCGGGCTTGCGGCCGGTCGTGGCGCTGACCGATTTGATGCCGTCGATCTTGAGGATCGCATCCTCTAAACGGGATACGTAACCGTTGGTAACGGCAATCGGCGTCCCGGGCGGATAGGAGACCGTCAAGCTCACTTCGCCCGTCTGCTGCGCCGGCATGAAGTCAAAGCTCACGGCTCCCAGCGGCAGCATCAGGAGCGCCAGCACGACCGGGATCGCGAACGTGGCCACCGTCGTGGATTTGGTCGTGCCGATCGAACGGAGGAAACGCAATGGTCCCAAGCGTTCGACCCGGCGCGAAGCGCGCGGCCTGCGCAAGAGCATCCCGGCGCCGTGGGCGAGAGCGCAGACAACCAGCAAAAGAACGTCAACAACCACGGTAACCATGCCGCCGCCTGCGACCAGTGTGATCGAATTGAGGAGGAGCGCGAGACAGACGAAGACCACGAAGGCACCGTGCCGGAGCGCGAACGGTAAGAACTTCGAGCGATAGAGTTGCAGTATCGATTCGTAGCGGTGGACGAAGGCGTTAAGCAACAACAACGCTGCGACGAAAATGCCGAGCGCGTTGAGCAGGAACCAGCCCGTCATCGTTCCGATCGCGAACATCGCGGCCGCAAGCAGGAGCAGCCCGATGTCGACGCGCCGGTCGTCGAGCAGTCGCAACCATGCCGGGGGCGCTTCGGAGCGGGTGAGAACGCTCCACTTTGCCGCCAGCAACGGCGTCAGCGTAAAGGAGACGAAGAGCGAGAAGAGCGTTGCCGTCACGACGACCGCGCCGTACTCGCGTAAATACGCACCCACGATTCCGGACATGAAGGCGATCGGAAGAAAGACTACGACGTCCACCATCGTGATCGCGACGGCGGCGCCGCCGATCTCCGTTCGGCCCGTGATGGCTGCACTTATCGGATCCAGCCCCATATCTCGATGACGCGTGATATTCTCGAGAACGACGATCGAGTCGTCCACGAGGATACCGATGATCAGCGCCAGACCCATCATCGACATCGAGTCGATGTGGAATCCAAAGAGCCGCATCACGATGAAGGTCGCGAGAATCGAAGTGGGGATCGCCAGGAATACGACGACGGCGTTGCGCCAAGCGTGCAGGAAAAGCAGCATGACGATCGCCGTTAAAACGATGCCCTCGATCAATGACTGCCCGACGCCCACGAGCATCTTCTGGGTGTAGTCCGCCGGCGCGTCGATCTCGTGGAACTGCAGCTGCGGGAACTGCGCTTGAATTTTCGTGAGCTCGGCTCGCAACGCCGCAGTCGCTTTGATCTGGTCGGCGTCCAGCGTCGGGTTGATCTCCATGTAGACGCGCGGGTGCGCGTTGTACGACGAGATCGTCCGCATCTCGATGTGGCTGTCGTAGGCATTGGCGACGTCGCCGATCTTCAACGACTTGACGGGGTATTGCAGCACGGTGATCGGCGAGAGCGGAATGCCAAGCAAATCGTCCGCCTTTTCGACGTAATCGTGGATCGCGACGCTACCCTCTCGCGTTGGCTGCGTCATGATGCCGCCCGGCACGTTGAGGTTATTGATCGCGACGGCGTTGAAGATGTCTTCGAGCGTGGCGTTGGTGCCGTCGAGCTTGACCGGATCGGGTTCGACGTGGAACTCGCGAGTGGCAGAACCGTAGACGTCCACCGACTGGACGTTGGGTATCTGCTCGATCAACGGCGTAATCTCGCTATTGATGAGGTCTGCGATCTGCGGCTGCGAGAGGCTCGTCGAGCTGACGGCTACGTCCAACAGGGGCGGCTCCGCCTGTCCCGCCTTCGTCACGACGGGCGGGTCGAGGTCGGTGGGCATGTAGACCCGCGCGATATCCACGCGCCGCTGCACGTCTACTGCAGCCAGATTGAGATCCGTGCCCATCTTGAACTGCACGACGACGATGGCCGTGCCTTCTTGGGCGTTCGCCGTTAACTCGTCAAGATGGTCGATGCCGGACATCTGATCTTCGATCGGCTTGATGACCATGCGCTCCATGTCTTGGGGCGAGGCTCCCGGATAGCTGGCAAAGACCGCGACGACAGGGAAGTCGGTGTTGGGCGGACTCGAGCTACGACCGAGCTGAACGAACGAGATGATGCCAAAGATGACCAGCGCGCCAAAGATCGCGATGGTAACCGTCGGACGGGAAAGCGCGAAACGCGTCAGCCACATGATGCGAAATCCATTGCTGCCTAACTCTACGCCGAGAGCCCGGCCTCTGTTTCAGGCCCTAGGGAGACTTGGCGCGTCTTTTCGTCGGAAAGGGACGAGGTTGCCTTTTCCGCGCGATCCCCGCTGGCCCCGATCTCTTAATAGCGGCCTTCCGCTCTGCCGCCGTTTCCGGTCACATTTTCCCGTCGTGTTCGGTCAACATCATGCAGCAGACACCGCGAACGTAACAGAGCGAAGGAGAAACCGATGAGAATCAAGTTGACCACCCTGTACGTGGATGACCAGGAAAAAGCCCTGCGCTTCTACACCGATGCGCTGGGCTTTACCAAGAAGGCCGATTTTAGCAATGGGCCGTTCCGCTGGCTGACCGTTGTCTCGCCTGCGGACCCAGAGGGAACCGAGCTACAGCTCGCGCTCAACGACAACCCGGCGGCCAAGGCTTACCAGGAGGCTAGGTTTGCGCAGGGCCAGCCCGCCGTCATGTTCTTCACCGACGACGTCAAGGGCGATTACGAGCGAATCAAGGCCCGCGGCGCCGAGTTCACGACGCCGCCTACCGAGGTGACCGGCTCGACCATCGCCATGCTGAACGACACCTGCGGCAACCTGATCCAGGTCACGCAACTGGCACGCTGGTAGGGCCCAGGGTCCGGGGCCTCACCGTTTTTTTCTTTCGCTCAACAAAAATGACTTTGGTTACCTTTCTGGAATCGGGGTCGCTGTGACTCCCCGGCGCGCATCGACTGGTGCCTCGCCGGGGAGTCCTCAAAAGTTGAGGAGGCGGAAATGGGCGGAGGCTTTGGGCAACAGACGGGCTGGATTCAACTAGGCGACCTCGTGATCGCCTTTGTGTTTCCGGTTCGCGTAGCACAGACCGAGGAACCTGAATCAAAACAAGTGGCTGCATAATACCTCTTAGCGCGGCCGCCCCTAGAGATTCACGTAAATACGGTGGTCGTGTTTTGACGTCACCCGCCTTTGCAGCGACGTTCCTTGTAGAACATCCCGCCTTCGGAGACGAGCTCGTTTCGATTTGCGG
>PMUK01000234.1 GCA_003166915.1 Candidatus Cybelea palsarum | reverse complement strand
CGCAGGCGATGGATTCGCCGCCGAAGCGCGGCAACATTTTCGTCGAGTCGATCGATCGCCACGGTCATGCGCGCCAGGCGTGCGCGATTTTCGCTTAGGAGCGACGTGGCGAAGATGCTATGTAATGCGGCGTCCGCGTAGTGATCGATGAACTCGCTCATGAACGTTTCTGGTGGAAGATTGAGTTCTGGAATTGGGGTGCGCAACGGTTCTCGTGGTGACTCCAATGGCAGAATGACGATGCTTTCAACCCGCTCGATTCCATTGGCAATTGCCGCTAAACCGAATGATGCACCGCTACTCCTTTCGATTGAAGCGATGCATTTTAGAAACTCGACTAATACGTGATCGATGTCCTCGGCGATCGTTGGCCGGCGAGCCGCGCGCCGACGGCAGGTGAGGGGTCCACTTTTTCGGCGAGAGTGCTTCCCACCCCGATAGCTTTCGCCTTTGGATTACTTGGCGTGTTCCGGCCCAGTGTCGTGCGACGTCGGCGTTGAAGTCGCCGCAAAGCTCGTCCGACCGCTTCGCGGTCTGATCGTCGCGTGGTTTGCTTTCGCGGCCCGCTGGGCCGACGCGGGGGTCGCCTCTTGCCAAACTGATGGCTTGCCGAGGGCCCGGAAAAGCGCCGGGGCGCCACCCCCCGATGCTCGAATAGGACGGTCATATGGAAAATACCGGATGAAAGGCCCAACGGCTTTTGCCCTGGCCGTCTTCGTTGTTTCGTGCGCCTCTGCGACGCCGGTAATGCCGCCCAACACGGCAAGCCGCATAGACTTTTCGTGCAGTTGGGGATTGCTGTCGAACGGTGACGAGCTCAACGTTGCCTACCCCGACTCAAATGCGACGTATTGGGCCCAGACACTCCGCATGAAGCCGGGCGATTCCATCACGGTTAGGGGAAGCTTTCCAGGCGCGCGCTACTTCTCGTTTATCTCGTACGACCCCAGCGGCACTCCGTACTCAGAATCGCCCTCGCAGATGCTTCCGTGGCCACCTTCGCCGAGTCCCAGCAGTACACCGGATCTCAATTCCGAGATCTATGACGCACAGCTCGCCGCTCGAACGGACCAGAACTACTTCATCTCGTCCCGTCCCGCGCCGCTCCCTCCGACCGGTACGTACGTCCTGCACGTAACTTCTGGGCCGCCGTCGCTGACGAGGGCCGCGAATCCCCGCAACCCACGTAGCGTAGCGGTGCTTGCCGCTCCGACGCCCGAACCGAGTTCGAGCGGCGGATTGACCGGGTGGCTGCTCTATCGCGTCTACGCGCCGTATGTCGGACATCCCGGCACTTTCGGTACGCCGCAGTACTACAAATTCATTAAGGGTGGCGTTAGCCTACCGACCATTTCGCGTATTTGGGCCCCGGGCTCGCCGCGGCCGGTGCCCACTCTGCCGCCGTGCCCATCGCGCCTGTACGAACCGTTTGTCAAGGCGCTTGCCGTCCCGCTAATCTCCAAGATCATTCGTCAGGCCCCGACGCCGGCACCGGAACCGCTCTTTCAGTACAACGGCGGAGGCGGTCTGTTTCCCAACCCCAACAACAAATACGTATACGGGACGACGACGTGGAAGAGCGGGCGCCTCATCATCATCACCGGCCTCGCACCAACGTTCCCGAACACGAACTCGCAAGGCATCGTTCAGAAGCCGCCAACCGACGTCCGCTACTGGTCGACGTGCACGAACAAAGACATCTCGCCGGCACCGGTCGTGTTCTGTGCCGACGATCAGCACACGCACCTCTTTGGGCCGTCGCCGGGCACACTGATACCGCCCGCGACCGATGAGCTCTTTCCTGGAACCTCGGGCCCGCAGACGACGCCACGGCCCGGCGCCGTGCAGTACGCGTACCTCATCTCCTCCGCAGCCGACAAACCCGCCGTTCTCGACCCAAACGTTACGTGGCTGCCGTGGTTTAAGCCGATCGACGAGCCGCCTAGCCCGGGCTCAAAGGTGCCGGGCATGCTTATCATGCGCAATATGCTGTCCATTTTCGAGTTCATCGATTCAATCCAAAACATTCCGACGTACGGCAAGTCGGCGGCAGCACAGCTTCTGGCATCGCTTAACCCGCCACAAGATCCGAAATTGGCGCGCAACCCCGTCGTCCAAGCCGTGGCGGTCATGGGTCTATACTATCCCCGCGCCATCTATTGCCGCGACACGTTGTTCGAAAAAGCCTACTCGAAGAAGCAAAGACTCGGCGAAGCGATCCACGCATGTGCTCGAGCCGCCGCGCGGGTTCGCGTGCCTCCGTAGCCAGCGGGTTGCGGAAAAAGCGCGTGAAACAAGGCCGTCTATGGAGCGGGCGGCGGGGTTCGAATCCCGTGCGTGGTCGTGAACGGGCGCGGAACCGCCGCCGTCGCCGATCTTGGTTGCAGATTGGTTGCACCGAGCCAGATTTAGCGTGACTGCGCGTGATCGCCGCTGATAGCGATCCAGTGGCATTTCAAGACCGCCGCATTCAACCACTCTGCCACCTCTCCGCGCTGGATTTCATGCGGATTCCCGCCGCCCGTCTTGGGTGCCTGTGTAACGCCCGTGTAACTGACGGGTCAGAAAAGGGTAGAATCTGGCCGGAACGGTCAGGAGTGCCGCATCGCGAAAACCGTTATTCCATCGACCTCTTCAGTAGCTAGGCGGAACGGCCAGGACCGCTATGCTTAGTTCGAATCCCGTTGGCGCTAACAGACAAGTCCTATCCGATAAGGCTTTTGCCTTAATTAAGTCTTGTCTTGGGCGACGGATGGGTGACGGCCGCGAGGGATGCCGCAGTTGTGTGCCCGTGCGGGTTGTGCTGGCGTGGAAACTGGCGCCTTTTGCAATCGCTGGAGGGACCGGATCGAGCGTAACGGTTAGCAAGCCGAGAGTCCGCCTAGCTATCGATAATCATCATTCTCGACACCTAAATCAAGGCGCCCCCGTCGAGAGCCCGTCTGGGATGAAAGGGCGCCGGTCGCTCCCTCAGCTCAACCGCGCGTCTGGACCACGCTTTCCCAATCCGCCGGCGAGGTCGAGTGCGGGCATCCACGCACGGCGTCAGCGTCCCCTCGCGCTCACGTAGCCGAGCAATGCGAAAACACATCTTAACCGAGAAGAAGCCGCTCAACGGCAAGAAGCGCGGTCGGAAGCCGCAACGGGTCGCTACTTAACGGGCGGTCATTTCGGGCGAGCGCGCAGCACGCGAGATCGCGCACGACTCAGTGGCCCGATATTTTAGCGAGCGGGTTTCACTATGGTATTCTTTTGCAGCGTCACCGCCCCCACTCGGGAAAGCGCTCTGCCGATCATGACGGTGCCGGTCGCCATACTTATCGATTTTTGGACGAGAAGATTGCCATAAAAGAAACAGCTCGTTCCGAAAGTCGCCGAGCTGCCAACAGCCCAAAACACGTTGCGCGCGCTCGCGCCGTTGGTCAAGACGACCCTGAGACCTGTTGTCATGGTAAACGTGGACCCTATCTGGAATAGGAATACCGCCCCGGAGTGCCCACGGGCATCGAGCGTCAGATCGCCCGACGATATGGCAAGCGAAGAAGTCGAATAGTAGAGACCCGGGTAAAGCGTCTGGCCGCCGATATTGCCGGACAGCGTAATACGGTTGTGAGTCCGGCCCATAGCGTCGTTATATGCACTCGTCAAATCCAGTTGGGCTCGGCGCGCGACGCGATCATGGATGTACACGCGTCCGTGAATCACTCCGGGCGGAAAACCGGTTATTGAAATTCCGGGAGAGAGTCCCACATTACCGAAGACCTTAGTATGTCGGGTGTTCGTCACGGTAGAGCCCCCGAGGATCGCGAAGGGAGTCGCACTCCGGAGATTCAGGAATGGGGTTGCCGACCGGATTGTAGACGCTGAACCTGGGCCGGGCACCGCTGGTGTCGAGTTGCCTGCACTGCACGCGGTCACCAAAGCAGTTAGAAGCCCGCCCAGAAGCATAGACTTCAGTTGTTGTTTTTCCATTTAACCTGTATCCGTTTTTAGCGGCCGGGCTTCACTATGGTATTCCGTTGCATCGTCACCGCCCCCACTCGGGCGAGCGCTCTGCCGACCATGACGGTGCCGGTCGCCATACTTATGGATTGGTGGGCGAGGATATTGCCATAAAAGGAACAGCCCGTTCCGAACGTCGCCGAGGTGCCGACCGCCCAAAACACGTTGCGCGCCCTCGCGCCGTTGGTCAAGATGACGCTGCGACCTGTTGTCATGGTAAACTTGGACGCTATCTGGAACAGGAATACCGCGCCAGAGTGCCCACGGGCATCGAGCGTCAGATCTCCCGACGATATGGAAAGCGAAGACGTCGACTTGTAGAGACCCGGGTAAAGCGTCCGGCCGCCGATGTTGCCGGCGACCTTAATCGGGTTGAGAGTCCGGCCCATGGCGTCGTTATATGCCGTCGTCAAATCGAGCTTGGCTCGCCGCGCGATGAGATCGTCGATGTACAAGTGTCCGTGAATCACTCCGGGCGGAAAACCGGTTATTGAACTTCCCGGAGAGAGTCCCACATTACCGACGACCTTGGTAGGCCCGGTGTTCGTCACGGTAGAGCCCGCGAGGATTGCGAAGGGAGCTGCACTCCGGAGATCGACGAATTCGGTTGCCGGCCGGATTGGAAACGCTGAGCCACTTAGAGGTGCAGACCTGCCAAATGCCGGACCTAGCCCGGGCACCGCCGGGGTCGAGGTGCCTGAACTGCACGCGGCCACCAAAGCAGTCAGGAGACCGGCCAGAAGCATAGGCTTCAGTTGTTGTTTTTCCATCAAAGCACTCCAATAGTTTCCGCGCCCTAGGTTATACCACAGGCAGGCGCTAGTCAACCGAGAATGCCGGTACGGCTTTCTCACTAAACTTCTGGTCAGGTCAAGAAAGCGTCCTCTAATAGTACGGGCGCCAACGCGGCGCGGCGAAGGGATCATCTGCCTTGATGCGTACCGACGTCTTCGGCGCAAAGGAGCGATCTAAG